>CAYUYV010000039.1:0-22564 GCA_964449455.1 uncultured Alphaproteobacteria bacterium
AGCGGTGGCCCAGAACAGCGGTGGCCCAGACGCTGTCATGTGGTGTCCCACTGGTCACCCGCCGCTATAGGGTGTCACCGTGGTCGGACGCGGGCAAGGGGGCTTTGACCGGCCAACTGTCAAGGTGCGATGACAAAATCGGCCAGAACAGCCCGGTGGTTGGAGCTGGCATCGGCAAGAACCTGATAGTCACGCACCGAGACGGGCCCCTTTGCCAACAGGTGGTCAATCTGGAAGCCCGCGACCTCTGGCAACATTTTGGGCCAGGTGCCGAGCGGGCGCCAGGGCGCAGAAGGCAGCCCCTTGAGACCGGCCTCGGCCAGGAAGGAACGAATGGCGGGCGACAGGGGGGTGCCATTGAGATCACCGCCTGCAATCACGGGCCCCTCCACCGCGTTCACGAATGCGGCAAGGCGCTCCAAATCCCGGGCCCTCGCGGCATAGCCCGCCGGCAAGAGCGACCGGGTGGCATGGAAACTGATCAAGGTCACCGCCTGCTCCCTGCCCTCCCCCATCGGCAGGCGCATGGGCACGACAAGCGCCCGGATGATCCCTTGTCCCGGCCCCAGATAGGAGGGCCGGTCCAGGTGCTCGGGCCAGGGCTGGAGAATGGTGTCCTGGATCTCGCCCAAGGGATGTTTCGAGAAGACCAGCACGCCGATGGGGCCGGCACGACGCATATGGGGATAAAGGTCGCGCAGGGCCTGGAACCGGCCCCACCAGCGCGGGTTCGTTTCCTGGACCAGCACCACATCGGCATTCCGGCCCCGGATGAAACCCAGCTTCTGGTCATAGTCATCGTTGAAAACAAGGATATTGAAACTCATCACCCGCAGGGGCGTGCCCCGCCCCCCCGGCCCATGCTCAAGAGGCTGGGACTGGCCGGCCAGGATCCAGACCACAAGACCGGCGGCGGGCACGAGCGCCCAAAATGCACCGATGAGGCGTCCCCTGATGATCTGAAACACTGTCAGCCCGAAACACACGACCGCCAAATGGACCGAGAGATTGAGGATGGCATCAACAAGCCAAGCAACAAAGGTGGTGACTGAGCCCATGGGGTTGTGTCGTCCCTCTCATGTCTTACCAAAGATGCCCGTTGGACACCTGGGGGCATATATCGGATAAAAGCGCCGCATACTGATAGGTTGAATAGCAGCGTCACAAATCGTGCGGCGGGTTCGCCGTCTCGCCCTCCGCCAGGGCTTCGGCAAAGGCCTTGCGGAAGGCATCCGGCCGGTCGAACATCACGAAATGAAAGCTGCGGTCGATCCGCTTCAGGGTCTTGGAAGGCAGGCCGGCATATTGCCGCTGGTAAAGCCGGTCCAGGGCCTCGGCCCCGATGGGCATGATGCGGTCATGGGCGTAAATCACCGTCGTCTGTGCCGGGATCGCCTCCAGCCGGCCCCGCAGATCCGTCGTGAACATCTCGTGCAAGGCATTGATCAGCGTGTCCTTATCGGAGGTGACGAGCCAGAGGGAAAGATCGTCCAGCCGGCCCGTCCGCTTGGTCAGACCGGCAAGGGCCGCCTTTTGCTGGGCGAAATAGACCGCCGCAGGCTGCAGCCGCTGGGTCGTGCGCAGATTGTCTGCGATGGGCCGGGCTTCGGATACCGTCTCTGCACGGAAGAACAGTTCCGCAACGAAGGGCAGGGAATCGACGATCACCAGGCGCGAGACCCGCTCCGGTTCCGCCTCGGCCAACAGCATGGCCATGACGCCGCCAAGCGAATGACCGGCGACCGTGACGCCCGTAAGGTCTTCAGACGTCATATAGTCGACCAGGGCGGCCTTGCGGCTCTCCAGGACCGGCCCCGGTAGTGGTGGCACACCCGCAAAACCCGCCAAGGTAAAACGGTGCACACGATAGCGATCCTCGAACGCGGCCGCCGTCTCTTCCCAGACCGCCATGGACGAGGCAAGGCCCGGAATGAGCAACAGATCCGGCCCCTGCCCCGTCACCGTGACCCGAAACGCCTGTTTCTCCTCACCGCCGCAGGCTGGGGCAACTGCAGCGACAACCAGCAAAACGAGCATGGTCAGGATTTGGCGGGCCGGATGGCGGGGCATATTTCTGTCTCCTCTGCTTCGGCACAGCGGGCAACGCCTCACGCTGTGATCTGTCTTACCCGGCCGGTACTGTCGGCCAACAAAGCGAGATGGGACAATCCAATGAACAGGCCGTGATCCACGACCCCTGTAATGGCCTTCAAGGCCCGCGCCAGAGGGTCCGGATCCGGAATCGCGCCACAGGAGCAGTCATAAATCAGATTGCCGCCATCGGTGATGACGGGGGCGCCGTCCTTGGTGATCCGTGGGCAGATGGGGGCATAGTCTAGCCCCGCCTCCGACAGAACCTTGCGCACCTGGCGGACCGTGACCTCGGCGCCAAAGGGAACAATCTCAACGGGAAGGGGAAACGCGCCGAGCTGCGGCACAAGTTTCTCCCCATCGGCGATGGTGACCACCCGCCTTGAGGCCGCCGCCACGAGTTTTTCGCGCAGGAGCGCGCCGCCGCCGCCTTTGATGAGCGCAAGACCGGGCCCCACCTCGTCAGCCCCATCGACGGTCAGGTCCAGCACCTCTTCCTCATCGAGCTCCGAGAGCGCAATGCCAGCCTCCCGCGCAAGCGCCGCCGTGGCTTCGGAAGTGGGCACGCCCCGGATGCGCCAGCCCTTTGCGGCGCACAGGGTGCCAAGCCCGCGTACGAAATGGGCCGCCGTGGACCCCGTGCCGAGACCCACAACCATGCCATCGCGGACTTCGGACAAGGCAGCCAGGGCCGCCAGGCGCTTCTGATCATCCTTGGACAGACTCATATGCCCTCGCCCCCTCTTTGCCTGTGCATCCCTTAGAGGCTAGGTCCCGTCACCCGCATCGCCCGACGGGCCGCCATCGGGTCACTTAAGGCCTCGGCAAGCACGCACACCCTGTCGAAGAGGAGCTTGTCCATCGCACGGCCCACTTCCCCAACGCCAAGTGCCGCCGCGGTCTCGGCGGCAGGCGTGAGCCAGAGTAGATCCTCCTGATCCGCCAGACCTTCCGCCACACACAGATGGACAAACGCCACAGGCCCCTGATCAAGGCGGGCCGGACCATCGGGCCCCATGCGCCGACGCGCCGCCCCGACGAAGATCGCCCAGGCATAGAGCATCGCCGCAGCCCCTTCACCGCGGCGCTGAAGCCGGCGGGCCTCGGCAAGGCGCGCGCCCACCTCACCGGGCATTGGAAGCTCAGGCGCCGGCCCCTCAGGCTCGCCAAGCACCAGGCGAAAGGTCCAGTCCGCCCGCGCTTGCGCGGCCTCGGCGAGCCGGCGCAGGCGCTCGGCGCCTTGCGCACCCGCACCGATGGTGCGCACGCCAACCAGAACCGTGCGCCCACCCTTTGCGGCCATGAGGTCCGGACACAGAACACCGCCCGCGCCATCGTCGATCCGGGGGCGGACGCTCACGTCATAGCCGTCCGCCAGATAGCCCTTGCGCAGGCGGGCCAGAATGTCGGTCTCATTGGCCATGGTATACCTCATGGAGCTTGCTCATGCCGGGGGAAGGCCCGAGGGCATGGCCGAATGGTCCGGTCCGTCCTCGATCCGCACATAGAGGAAATGGGACGCGGCCCCCAGACGTTCGGCGATCAGGGGCGGCGGGTTCAAAAGCTCAAAACCCGGGATCTGCCGGGTGCGACGCACGACCACCTGGGCCACCCGGTCATCATCGTCAAAGGCAAGGCCCGTCAGGGCATCAAGCACATGCTTCGGGATATTGTCCGTATCACACGCATAAGGCCCGGTGTGGAACAGCACCATGAGGGCCGACAACTCGCCATGGTCCCGATAGGGCCAGTCACCGAGCCGGCCAAGGGCCGCAATGCCCACCCGTTCTTTCCATTTGCGGGCCGCGCGCCGGTCATTATTGGCCGACACCGGGATGCCCTCGACCACAAATTCAAGGCGCGGCTTTGCCGTGGCCCCTCGGGCGGGCGCAAGGCGAGGATCATCCCGCGCCGCGAGAACGGTCTGTCTCATGACTGCGCCCCTCCCCCCTCGGGCCGTTGACCGGATGGTGCACGCCCCATATCGGCCATGGTGCGGCCCATGGGCGGCAAGACACTGCCGGCAGGAATGATCCGCCCCTCAACATAATTGAAGGCGCCGATCTGCGCCCCGTCTTCGACCACGACGGCCGGGCCGAACACAACATGGGGCGCGATGGTCACGTCGCGGCCGAAGATCGTGTCCCAGGAGAATGTCACCGTGGACGGATCACGCAAGGTCACGCCATCCGCCATCGCCTCCTCCCGCCGGCGCGCCTGCCAGGCGGCTTCTGCGCGGGCCAGTTCACCGCGCGCATTCACCCCAAGCACCTCTGCCTCCTCCGCCTCGACAACCGCGCAAGACAGACCCCTCGCTCTCGCCTTGGCCACAATGTCAGTTAAATAATATTCCCCTTTGGCATTGGCATTGTCGATCTCATCCAGAAGGGGAAAGAGAAGCGCTCCGTCTACGGCCATGACGCCGGAATTGCACAAAGGGATCGCAAGCTGGTCCGGGCTTGCCTCACGGGCCTCGACAATGGCCTCCAGCCCGCCGTCCCCATTGAGGATCAAGCGGCCATAGGCGCCGGGATCCTGGGGCTGGAAGCCGAGCACAACCACGGCCGCGCCGGCCCGCCGGGCCTCAACCATCGCAGTCAGTGTTTCCACGCGGATGAGCGGCGTGTCGCCATAAAGAATGATGGCCTCATCCATCCCGGCAGGGCAGGCATCCCGAGCCGCCAGGACCGCATGGCCTGTTCCGAGCTGGGGCTCCTGCAACGCAATGGTGGAGGCGGGCGAAAAAGCCCGAGCGCTGTCCCCGACCTGGTCGCCGCCGGCCCCCACCACAGTGATCATCCGATCCGCGCCAAGCTCGGCACAGGCCGCAAGCACATGATGCAGCATGGGCCGGCCGGCAATGGCATGGAGCACCTTGGGCAGAGCCGATTTCATCCGCGTGCCCTTGCCGGCCGCCAGCACAATGGCCACCGTCTGGGCTGTCTTGCGATCCGCGTCCTGTTCTCGCCCTGCATCAGGTTGCATGGGGCTCTCCGGGAGGTTAGGCAAGCATGCGCGCCCTCTTGCGCGCGGTTTGGAGGCACCATGTCATAGCCTCCGTCGAAGGCAAGTCCGCGCAGATGCAAAACACGCCGGCTACAAGCCGGATCAAAGGGGGCAGGTGAGGCATGGCGTCCTTCAGTGATGCAACGGTTGTGTTCGATCTCGACGGGACACTCGTGGATACGGCGCCGGACCTGGCGGCCGCCGCCAACGGCGTGCTGCGGGAACTGGGCCGTCCTGAGCTGTCGGTTGCGGAGCTGCGCCCCTTTGTTGGCCGTGGCGCCAGGGAGACCCTGCGCCATGGCCTTGCCGAGAGTGGCGGCGGGGTTGAGGATGACGCGCTTGATGGGCTCGTGGCCCGCTTTCTGGAGCTCTACACGGCTCGGATCTCCCAGGAGAGCCGGCCCTACCCCCAAGTGATCGAGGCCATGGACATGCTGGCCGATCGGGGCGCGGTCCTCGCCATCTGCACCAACAAGCGCGAGGCGCCGGCGCGCCAGCTTCTCACCGAACTTGGCCTTTTGGATCGGTTTGCCGCCATTGTGGGGGGCGATACCTGCCCGACGCGCAAGCCCGAGCCGGACTCCCTTGCCGAAACTCTGCGCCGGGCTGGCAATCGCCCCCTCGCGGTGATGATCGGGGATACGAGCGCCGATGTGGGCGCGGCCCAGGCCGTGGGCGTTCCCGTGGTGGCGGTGAGCTTCGGCTACAGCCCCCTGCCCGCCTCGGATCTCGGCGCGGATGTGGTCATCGACAGCTATGCCGCGCTGGTACCGGCCCTTGAGCCCCTGCTTGCCGCGGCCCGCGCGCACCCGGCGCCCCGATGATGCGGACTTGACGATAGGCCCGCGCCAGCGTATCCAGCCCATCTCGCAAAGGCGGGCACGTAGCTCAGTGGGAGAGCACTGTCTTCACACGGCAGGGGTCGCTGGTTCAATCCCAGCCGTGCCCACCATTAAAATCAAGCGAATACAGCCCCAAAATTTTTGTGACGCGAAGGCCAGTCAGCCCATCATACGCACGCGTGCGGCAGGGGCACTCCCGTCATTTTGTGTTCTGGTTTTGCGATAGAGCCTTGCAGGGTTGGCATGCGCGCTTTGTCGCCTGCTCATCGGCCGCCGCCCTGGCCATAGCACTGTCGCGATGAGGCCGCTCTGGACGAGAGACGGCAGGTCCTGGCGGGGCTTTTTGAGAGCCTTGAGAGCGATCGCACACCGCGCCTTGCGACCAATCAACTTAATCAGCCTACTGTAGGCCCCTTTTTTTGAACGGGCCATAGCCACCAGTCCCACGCTGTCTGGGTTCGAGGCTTCAATTTCTTCGTATGCGCATTAATTCAGACCCAAGACGACACTTTATGGTCTCTGTTTTCATCTCTTTTCGGGCGTCGCTCCCCCGGCCCCTTTTCCTGACTGCGCCCCCGTCGCGAGGGTTCGTTTTGGCACGGCCGACCTTGAGGCCAAATGGTCACCGACGGTGCCATGCTGATCCATCCAAATATGGGGCAGGCCCGTCTCTTGGAGCCAGTGCGGGCCCGCTATACCCTTCAGCATAGCAATAGTCGCGGTACTGCCGGCCACAACACAGTGGGGCGCAATCACCGAAACAGTGGCGAGGCCAGTGACCGGCCAACCGGTGCGGGGATCAAGAATATGACTGTGCCGCACACCATCGATCACGATACACCGTTCATAATCCCCACTCGTCGCAATGGCGCCGGCCGAAATGTCAATGGCCGCCAGCACATCACCGGGTCTTCGCGGATGACGCAGCCCAATGGACCAGGGCCGGCCATCGCCATGGGGACCGATGACACGAATATCCCCGCCCAGATCAACAAGACCGTGGGACAGACCGGCCTCCAGCAGCTGGGTGGCAATCACATCGGCGGCGTATTCCTTCACCACACCGCCGAAATCCAGTTCCATCCCGGAGCGCAGGAATCGGATTTCCTCGCGGGTCCACTGAACATGGTGCCAACCGATCCGGGGCAGGAGCACCTCGATCTCTGACTGACCAGGCACTCGGCCGGACCGGAAATCCCACGCCTTGCGGAGCAGTCCCGAGGTGATGTCAAAGAAACCACCGCTTGTGCGGTGGCAGGCATCGGCATAGTCGAGCAATGCCGCAAACTCTGGGTCGATGGCGTGCACACCGCCCGTCTCGGCTGCGTGATTGACGCCGCTCAGCAGATTATCAGGCAAAAAACGGGAATACCGTTGCTCAAGAACGGCAACACGCTCGACGGCTCGCGCCATGACCCGGTTTGCCACCGACTTTTCTTGTGCATAGACTTTGATCGTACACGGAGAGCCCATGGCCCGAAAGGACTTGGTGTGCAGGCGAAGAGCCCCAGACGGGCGCATCTGATCAGAAGACGCTCTCAAGCGTGACCCCAAAGGCGTTTGCGTTGAAGTCATCGGCGCGTGTCGACCTGCCACTGCTGAGGGCCAGGGCCGTGCGCCGGATATAGCGCTGGAAATAAGCGCGCACACGGATGCTTTCGATCATCTCGTCATCAAAAACAATGGCCTTCGTGATCTCAAAGGAAGGCGTCAGAGCGCCAAACGCTGCAAGCCGATAATCACTTGAGAAACTGGCACCAGGTGCCGTCACCTCCGCGGCGGTGAAAAAGGGTTGATAGAAATCCGCATCACTTTGGGTGTAATAGCGCAGGCCTGTCGCAATCTGCACATCCTTCGGTAGATCCGTTTTCAGCTCGGCGGCGACGGTATGGGAGTTCGTGTCCCAACTATCCGTCGTAAAACGGTAACTCGTATGGAGAGCCGACGACAGCATAGGCAGAAATTTGCGTATCTGGCCGAACAGCACCAGATGCTCGCGGGTTTCCGGCCGGTCCTCACGAATGGCCGTCTGCTGATCGGTAATCCAGACCCCCTTATGGGGATCGCCCAGAAAGCCATTGGCCCGCGAATAACCGACACTTGCCTCGGCAACAAGGTTCTTGTTCACAACATGACTGACACCAAGAACAACCTCGTAGCGCAGCTTATCCTCGTTGAAATCTGCCTCGGAGAAGGACTGCGTGAGCGTATCGTCCGACAACGCCGCTTGAACGAACAGGGTTGTTCGATTGGTGTTGAGCCGCGTGTTGAAATCGAGGCTCACATAGCGCGCACGATAGTCATTCTCCGTCGTATATCCCATAGACAGGCCGGCACCGAATCGATTGCCGATATAGCGGAGGTCCCCTTCGATGGCGACACGATTCTCCTCAAGATCATTGAGATTGCCCGTCACGGAGGTGACATTCGGCATGCTGGCGGCACCAATGGAATCGAAGATCAGTTGCTCGCCGGACCCATCAGGGTCAGGACGCACCGCAAAGGGGGAGGCGCCTGTAATCTCCGTAAAGTGAAGAAGTGCACCGGTCCGCAACTTGGTGGTCAGGGGGATCGAGGCATAGTAGCGGTTTTCAGTCACGTTCACACGATCATTCGACTCAAGATAATAGGCGCGATTGTACTGAAAGTCGATGGTCTGAGGATTATATCCTTGCGTTTGAGCCTGAACTGGACCGGCAAGTCCCGGGAGGGCTAGCGCCGCTGCCATAAGCATGGCTGCTGGCGCTCGGCTGGTGTCGTCCTGGCCTGTTCCGCCAGTTCGAACGTCCGGCAGGTTCACCGGATCTGTGTCCGGATGATCGATCGTACCCATGGAGCGGTGGTCCCGTCAGAAAGGTCGAAGGCCGTATCGGATTGGGGTGTCAGTTGCACCCACACCCACCGCCCACAACCTTACCGCCCCCCGCATTGGCCTCCTTCGAGAAAAACACATGGCTCACAAAGGATGATTTGAGACGCCCCTCGTCGACCATAACGTCTGCTGACAGATTACCCCGCTCCCAGGGCTGCACGGTGCTGGCGCAGCCACCAAGGCTTGCCGCCAGGATGAGGCCGGCGGCCCAAACAACGCGCCGCATCATGGCTGACCTCCGGCAAGCGCTTTGTCGATGGCTGCGCGAAGCTCGACTTCATCCCCTTGGCGAAAGCCCTTGTGCTCATAGAGCACCGTTCCGTCCGGACCCAACAAAAAGGAGGACGGCATCGCCTTAACACCAAAAGCGTTGGGGCAAGTGCCCGTTGTATCGAGCCCAAGCGTGAAACTGGCCGGCGTCCGCTCCGCGAATTTCAGCGCCTTCTCGCGACTGTCATCGACGCTGATGCCCACAATCGTGAATGCCTCCGGATCATAATCCGCCGCCAGCTCATTCATGAACGGAAAAGCCATTTTGCAGGGCGCGCACCAGGATGCCCAAAAATCCACGTAAACGACCTTGCCGCGGTAGGCGGACAAATCCAGGACACTCTCATTGGTCAGGTTTTTCGGCGTGCAAGCCGGTGTGGCCCAAGCAGAACCAACCTGGAATGTTGGAGACAGGGCAAAGCCGATCGCCATCAGCGTCACCGCCGCGTGGGCAAGCCTCTTATGTCCTCCGCCTGGAGATCGTTCAAACATGGAAAGCGCCATGGATGCTCATCCCTTTCCGCATTGTAATCGGATGATTTGCTTACGGACGTGTTGGCGTCCGGGCAGACGCCGCCACTACATCCCCAAAGCCCTGACGCCACAAATGAATCCTTTTTAAATGAATACTCCTTAATCTGAAGACTGCTTCTGTTCAGGGGGAATAAAGCCATAGGCCCATGCCCCGCGGATGACCCAAGGGACAACCCACGACCATAGGGCGAGCTGGTTTACTGGTTCTCGGGCCTGGTCAGCCGCAGCATGGGCTCATGGAACGGGCCGTTCGCCGCGTCCACCGCCTGATGCAGGGGCATTCTGCGGACCAGCACAGCGTGAAAAAACAGATGAGCAGCAAGGGGAATATCGGCCCCCTCCGGCTCATCCGCGGCGCTGATATAGGGGGAAAAGCCGGCCTCAAGAAAGACGCCGCGGGCAACCGCGTGATTGCCAAAGCAGGCCGTCGAGAAAACGCAAGCGCCGGCACCTTTCATCTTGCCGCGCAGGGCCGCCCAAGGCAGGCAACCTTTTCTGAGAGCCACTTGAGTGACCCCGGGCCCGTAATCGCCAAACACCAAGCCTTCTTCGTGACCATGGGCGCTGATCACCCAATAGGGCGCCCCGTCCGGCATGCTCATTACACGTATAAAATCCTCCGGGGTGCCGATATGGTGCATGAGCACTGACGCACCGAGACTTTCGAGGATCGCGCGCAAGAGCAGCCCCTCGCCTGTATCGCCGATCACGACCAAGGTGACAGGCACGCGCGGCGCAAAGAAGGATCCGGCACTCTCGCGCCCGTCCATGGCAAGACTCCCCTTGAGGATACGCGCTTCCCCAATCCAGCATCCCGGCGCTTCAGTTCTGCGTCCGGGCCTCGCGGATGGTGATGTAGAGGGTGGATGCAACAATGATCAGTGCACCGGTGATCGTCCATATATCGGGAATGGTGGCAAAGAGGAAAAAGCCGAAAATGGCTGCAAACAGGATGCGTGTGTAATCCAAGGGTGCGAGCGCAGTCGCATCGGCCATGGAATAGGCACGGATAAAGCAGTTGTGGGCCAGCACGCCGATAAGCCCCATCACGCCAATCAGCCCCGCTTCTGTCCAGGTCGGCGTCGTCCACAAGAACCAGGCCGGGATGGCCGTGAGAGCGGAGCCAATGACGGAAGAATAGAGCAGCAGCGTCAGGGGACTGTCCGTGCGGGACAAGATCTTGACGCAGGTCAGACCGAGTGCAAGGGACGCAGACGCTCCAAGGCCCACCAGGGCAGCCGGTTCAAAACTGCCCGTCGGCCGCAAGACAATCAAAACACCAATAAAACCAACCAGCGTTGCCATCATCCGCCGTGGACCGACGGTTTCCGATAGAATGAGCATCGCCAAGGGCACGACGAACAGGGCACGGGAAAAGCTGATCGTTGTGGCGTCAGCGAGGGGCAGATGGGCCAGGGCATAGAAATTGCCCATCATGGCGCAGGATCCGGCAACACCGCGAACGAGATGAAGGCCGGGCCGGGTCGTCCGGAAACAGCCGAGCCCCGATTTCCACAGAACAAAGGGAAGGATAAAGACAAACCCAAGAGCAGAACGAAAAAAGGCCACCTCAAGCGGATGGAGTCGTCCGCCCAGAAACTTCACCATCACCTGCATGACCGTGAACAGGAAGGCAGATGCCAGGAGCCAGAGCGCTCCCTGGGTTGTGGGAGACATGCCGGACCAAAAGACGCCGGCGCGGGCTCTGATGGTCCTGCTGGCGGCCGCGCTTTCAGCGGTGGTGGAGGCCGCGTCCGCTCCTTTTGAGTGGCCGGGCGGTGTCGTGTTCTCGTCCCTCAATCCCGGCCCCTATCCCGGCCCCACCGAACGGGGCTCTGTTTTCTTCTGGCCATGGCGGATGATCCGCTGGCGGTCTCTCTTGGGTCGAGGCCCTTCACCGGCCGTCCATCACTGCCCTGCTTGGCTCTTCATCAGGGACTGGAAGGCGAAGGTGACGATCTGATCACCATTGATGAAGGCAGCCCATTCTTCATTGTAATCGGCCATCAGATCCATGGCCTTGATCTCGTCCAGGGACTTGCCTTTGCGGGCCTGTGCCATCACCCGGCTCCGGACCGTGTGAAGCATGGTGCGATTGCGGGCGAGCGCCTCTTTGTCCGCAAGCGGACCATGGCCGGGAATGATTTTGGTGTCGTCGCCAGCCATTTCCAGGACCAAATCATGGGCCGCGATCATGCCATTGATATTGCCGCCGGACGAGACATCGATGAAGGGATAGAAGCCGTTGAACAGCGTATCGCCCATATGAATGATATTGGCGCCCGGGAAATAGACGATCGTGTCGCCATCCGTATGCGCCGAGGCCACATGGAAAAGGCGGATCTCCTGACCGTTCAAGTGAAAGGTCATGTCGGTAGAATAAGTGATAATGGGCAGGGCCTTTGCCGGCGCCGGGGGGACCGTCCGACCAAAGGCCTCGACAACCTGACCGGCAGCCATGCGGGTGCGGACATTGTCGTGGGCAACGAGTACAGCGCCCGCATTGGCCATATTCTCATTGCCGCCCGTGTGGTCGAAATGCCAGTGGGTGTTGGCCACGTAGCGCAAGGGCGTGTCGCCAAGCCTGGCCATGGCGGCCAGGATCTTCTCCGAAAGAGGCGCGAACTGATTATCAATCATGAATACGCCATCGGGACCCGTCAGCACACCAATATTGCCGCCCTGGCCGATGAGCATGTGGATGCCATTGCCAAGATCCTGGGCGGTGATCTCGACGGCGGCGAACCGGTCCTGCTGCGCCGCAGCCTCCCCAGTCTTGGCGTTCTCGGTCATCCGGTGAGCCGAGGCGGGAGCGACAAGGGCGAGACCGGCAATCACGCCGGCAAGGCCAACACTCAACATGTCACGAAAAGCCATGGCGATTTCCTTTTTTTGATATCTCAAAGGGGATTCGCAGGACTCGGATGGTTCAGCGAATCCAGGCGCCGGAGGCGTTGCTCCGGAAGCCGAGAACGGCATAGGTGGCATCGACAAGGCTCTGCCCACGGATATTCAAGAGCTGGCCCTGGCCCATTTGGTTCATGACATAGCCAAAAGCAAGACCTGTGGTCGGGTCAGCAAAACCGATGGAGCCGCCGGCGCCGCCATGGCCGAAAGCGCCATCCCCAATAATCAGGCTGGGCGCAGGTGGATCCGTCAGGCGCCGATTGTCAACGCTTCGCATGACACCGCCGCCAAAGCGCATGGGCAGGCGCAAGGTCGCGTCCTCATGGCTCGCATTTGTGACCTGCGCCAACCGGGCCAGATAATCCGGACCGAGAAGCTTCACGCCGGCGCCCGTACCGCCCAGACTGAGCGGCATGTAGAAGCGGGCCAGGGACCTGGCATCGGCAATGCCGTTGGCCGAGCCGATTTCCACCGCCCGGTATTCCCGCTTGTTAGGATTGAAGCCGCCATCATTGAGGAAGAACAGGGCCGAAATGGACTGCCGGTCCTGAAGGGCCCGCATGAAGCCCGTGGCCGGGAGATTGGGATCGAGCCGGGGACGGAGCACCCGCGCCACCCGATCCTCCACTGCCTCTGGAAGGCCAATCCAGAAATCAAGCCCCAAAGGTTCGGCGATGTCATCCGCGAAAATGCGGCCCGCCATGCGGCCGTCGGCCCGCCGGATCATCTCACCCACAGTCCAGGCATAGGTGAGACCGTGATAGGAACTGCGGGTGCCTGGCTCGAAAAACGGCTCCTCCGCAGCGATGCGGGCGGTGGCGTATTCCCAGTCAAGGAAGCCGCCGTCCTTCACGGGCGCTCGGACGGCGGGAACGCCGGCGGTGTGGTCAAGCATCATCCGCGTGGTGGTGCGGCCCTTGCCGTGCACGCCATATTCAGGCCAAAGATCCGTAACAGGAGCATCAAGATCAAGCTTGCCCTGCTCGGCCAACCGATGGGCGATCACCGCGAGGACAGCCTTGGTGCAGGAGAAGATATTGACCACGCTGTCCTGGGTCCAGGGGCGCTCGGCTTTGGGGTCAGCGCTGCCGCCCCACAGGTCGACGACGACTTCTCCCTCGTGAATAACGCACAAGGCGGCGCCGACCTCGCCATGGGCCTCGAAATTCTGCACAAAGACATCAAACAAGGAGCGGAAGGCGGGCGCCACATGGCCCGCCACCACACCCTTCGGCACGCTGGCCTGGACGCTTTCCACAGTCATTCCTTGGCAATCTCCAGGACGACCTTGCCCCTGGCCTTGCGGTGCATCAGCTCATTGAGGGCGTCGGCATAATTCTCGAAGGGGTGCACGGACGACACATGGGGCCGGATTTTACCTTCCGCATACCACTGCATCAGCTCGGCGACATGCTCCTTGTTGCGGGCCGGATCCCGGGCCACGAAGGCACCCCAGAACACGCCAACAATCTGGCAGCTCTTCAGCAGGGTGAGGTTCAGCGGAATGCGCGGGATATCGCCGGCAGCAAAGCCGATCACGAGAAAGCGGCCGTCCCAATTCGTCGCCCGGATCGCGGGCTCGGCATAGCTACCGCCCACAGGGTCGTAGACCACGTCCGCGCCCTGACCGCCGGTCACGTCCTTGATCTTGTCGGACAGGGCTTTTTGCTGGCCTTTATCCAGATTGCCCGATGGATAGAGAATGCCTTCATCGGCCCCGTGGGCCCGGCAAGTCTCAAGCTTTTCCTCCGAGGAGGCCGCCGCGATGACCCGTGCGCCCATCACCTTGCCGAGCTCCACGGCCGCAAGGCCAACGCCGCCGGCGGCGCCCAGCACAAGAAGGTTTTCTCCGGGCTGGATCTTGGCCCGGTCCTTCAGGGCATAGTGGGAGGTTCCATAGGTGAGAATAAAAGCCGAGGCCTCGGTCATCGGCATCGTGTCGGGGATGGGGATCGCCGAGCTTTCCTTGACCACGACCTGTTCGGCAAAGCCGCCCCAGCCGGTGGAGCCGATGACCCGGTCACCAGGCTTCACACGGGTCACGCCCGGACCAACTGCCGTCACAACGCCGGCCACCTCGCCGCCCGGCGAAAAGGGCAGTTCCGGCTTAAACTGATACTTGTTCTGAATGATCAGAATGTCGGGAAAATTGACGCCGCAGGCCTTCACCGCGAGGGCCACTTCCCCCGCCCCCGGGGTCGGTGCTTCGACCTCCTCGATCACCAGGGTCTCGGGAAGCCCGTGTTCCTTACAAAGCACTGCCCTCATAGGGTTTTCCTCCTCAGAATGCGTCAACTTGATTGGCCTGCGGTGATTGGCTCCCAGTCTGGCACGGGGCACAGCGTGAGAGCCAGGGGGTTCGGCTCACGCGCCGCCCGGGTCCCTGTGGACCCTTGTGCGGTGGTGGCCGGCGGATCCCGGTTCAGATTGTGGACCGCCTTGGGGGCCGGCCGCCGGCTCGGTGTCTGGATTGGGCAGCCCAAAGGCTTCACAAATCACTTCGCGCATCTGCATCACCGTGCGCCGGCCAAGGGCTATGGCCTCGGCCGCCTTGTCGAATTGCAGAACGCCAATATGGGCCAGGGGCGGATTGAGCATTACGTCGGGTGGTTCACCCACAGCCCGCGACTTGGTGATCCGATCGCTCATGATGGCGAGGGCGTTGTTGATCACCTCGAGGCGCTGGGGTCCGCGATCACCGGAATCGAGCATGGAGCGGACGAACCGGCCGGCTGATTTCTTGGTGGTGGGTGGCAGGCGGTTGGCAAGATCATCAAGCCAGGTCCACGGCATGCTGTCGTCGGGCTCGGCCTGGGTCCGTTCGGGTCCCATGGGCGGCACAAGGGACTGGGCCCGGAAAACATCCGCATTCAGATTGACCGCGAGCACGAGATCCGCCTCATCCGCCTGGGCCAGGGACACGGGAACCGGATTGACGAGCGCGCCATCGGCCAGCCAGCGCCCCCGCAGTTTTACGGGTTGGACAAGACCCGGAATGGCGGTCGTGGCGCAGATGGCCGGTGCAAGGGGCCCGTCGCGGAGCCAGATCTCCCGGCCCCGCGTGATATCCGTCGCCACAACACCGAAGGGCAAGGGCAGGTCTTCAATATTGGCGTCACCCAGAAGATCTGTGTACAAACGGGCGAGGTTCTGGCCGGCGATGAACCCGCCGCCACCCAGATTGACATCGAAATAGCGGATGATCTTGAAGGTATCGAGGCTGAGCGCGAAATGCTTCAGCGCATCGAGACGATCCATGGCATAGGCCGCACCGATCAGCGCGCCGATCGAACAGCCTGCGATCACATCCGGCTTGAAACCGAGATCCCGCAAGCCCTCAATGACGCCAATATGGGCCCAGCCGCGGGCCGCGCCGCTGCCAAGAACAAGGCCGAGCCGGCAGGACCTGGACGGTTTCAGGGCGCTGTTTGGAGTATTGTCATCTGTCATCGGATCGAATGCACCACGAACGGTGAAAGACAGCGCGGGGTCATGCAATCCCGCCTACAGCTCAGCTAGACCAGAGAATGAGTCCGAAACCGGGCGCAACCGGCCCGTGTTGAGACCTTGCCAGTTGCGCAACACCGGCCGGTGCGACGACTGAATACCCGGAGAGGCCGGGTCCAAAACGCCAAGGCCAATGAGAATCTCGCAAATCGCGCTTTCAGCCGCCCTTTGGGCCCCATCGTCGATTTTCAGCACCACGCCAAGACCTCGCTCCACCAAAAAGCCGGCATAGACCCCTTCGGCGCCGGTTTTGGTGATGAAACGCCCCTGCCCTGCCGCCAACAGGGCCGTATCCAGCCCGCCATGGCCGGCGACCATCACGGGATGGGCCGCCTGGGCCGCAAATTGCCGCTCCAACGCCGCCGCCCGCACCGTTGAAACACCCTGGCGGGCGGCGCAGCGGGCGACTCCAAGACCGAAGGATCGCATCGGCATGCCCAGATTAGGGGCCGAACAGCCATCAATGGCGACCGCAAATCCTTCGGGATCCTGGTCGCACAGTTCCGCAATGATCGCTGTAATCCGTTTCTGCAGGGGATGGTCTGGTTGGGCATAGCCCTCCAGCGGAAAGCCCAGGTGGCGGGCCAGGGTCAAAAAGCCCGCATGTTTGCCGGAGCAGTTGTTGTGAAGCTGGCTTGGCGTGTGCCGCCGGCGGTGGAGACGCGCAAGCTCAATGGGATCGGCAGGCTCCTGGGCACCGCAGGCCAAGGCCTTTTCCGGGATGCGCAGCCGTTTGAGCCACGCCCTTACGGTCTCCACATGGATCCGCGCGCCCCGATGGGACGCCGCCGCAACGGCGATCTCAGCCTCACTCAGACAGGCCGCATCGGCCGCACCGCTCTCAATAAGGTCAAGCGCCTGGAAAATCTTGTAGCTGGAACGGGGAAAGAACGGGCGATCGATGTCGCCGGCACTGGCCAGGACAGCGCCCGCCGCGTCCATCACCGCATAAGCGCCGCGATGCAGGCTTTCGACCAGTCCGTCGCGCCAGATCTCGACCAGGGCAGGATTTGACATGGGCCCGTTCCTTATGAACCGTACCCGCTCCGGTCCGGCATCGGCGTGACGGGACTGCTCGGTCCGGTCATTCCCGAATGGGATCAACCCCATACACAAGGGACTTCTAAGAGGGTTTAGGCGTGCGTGGCTATTTTGGCATCGGGGTCGAAGGTATCAGTAAGGCCTTCAATGTCGGAAATCTTTTCAGGACGGCCCATGCATTCGGCGCCAGTTTCGTCTTTTCCGTCGACGCCCATTTCAAGGCCCGGGAAGCGGCCAAGGCCGATACCTCCGACGCCATGCGCGGCCATATCCCGTACTACGAATGGGACCGGGTGGTCGATATGGCCTTGCCCAAGGGCTGCGCCCTCGTCGCCGTTGAATTGCTGGACGATGCCGTCAGCCTACCAAGCTTCCGGCACCCGAATGCCGCAGCCTATGTTTTGGGCCGGGAGCGGGGCAATGTTTCCGATGTCATGCTGGAACGGGCGGATCATGTGATCCGCATTCCGACCCAGTTTTGCGTGAATGTGGGAATTGCCGGCGCCATCGTGATGTATGACCGGCTGGTGAGCCAGGGGCGCCATGCGCCGAGACCCCTCATGCCTGGCGGACCCATTGACGCAAGATCGGCCGTGCATGGGGCCGAGCTGCAAAGCCTCGCGATCAATGAGCGGATCCGGCGCCAAAATACGCTCGGAGATGATTCTATTTCCCTAGAGCCCGCTGAATGACCCCCATCATGCCCGTGAGCTGAACCGGGGCGGTGGTCACGGAGAGCGCGATGCAGGCATCGCCTTCTTCCGCGACCGGCTGGTGCGTAAGCGCGGGCGACCCGATGGACATATCGCCAGGACCATAGCGGCCCACTTCATCCCGGAAAGCACCGGTGAGGACCAAAGTGCATTCCATGCCCCGATGGGTATGGCGCGGCGCAGACATTTTTGGGTCAAGCTTGAACAAATGGACATCGGGAATGTCACCGTCTTCCGTGTCCCCGGCCAGATCCAAAATATGCAGACCTTTCGCGGTCTTCTTCCAGCCATCCTCGGCCAGTGCCGCTTGCGCCAGCCCCCTAAGACTTGCGGGCAGGCGCGCAATATCGGGATCATTGGCGAGATCGATGGAAATGGACTGGCTCTCATCGGCCGCGCCGGCAAGCTCCGGCATCAGCCCATCGATTTCGGCCATGACCCGCGCCCGCAGGTCCTGGGACAGGTCGACAGGCTCAATGGCTTCGAGTAGCGCACCGCCGATCGCGTCATACGTTTCAAGCTCTTTGCGGCACTGGCTGCAGAAAGCGGCGTGGGTCTCCACGACGAGGGAGAGCGCAGGATCAAGGGCTCCTGTCGCAAAAGCGAGGAGAAGCTCGGGATCGGGATGGTGCGTCGGCTGTGACATAAGCCTCAAACTAAAGCGTTGCGAGCTCAGGGGAAGAGCGTTCCCCAGCAGTATCAGTATTTTCCAACCGATCCCAAAGATCTACGTGGTCAGACGTCGCCATCTAGAGATTGCTTGAGCCGCGAAAATGCAAGGCGCAAGCGCGACTTCACCGTCCCAAGGGCAATCCCGGTCTGCTTTGCAATATCCCGGTGTGACATACCCTTGAAAAAGGCAAGGTCCAGAAGGTCTCGCTGTTCCTTGGGCAGAACCGTAATGGCGGCGTGGAGACGCTCCTGGCGCTGACCGGCCACCACCGCATCGTCGGGCGCGGGCTCAGGATCGGGCACAAACATAGGATCTTCCGGGTCAAAACTCGGATTGCGTTCCCGGCGCAGAATATCGATTCGGCGATTGCGCGCGATTGTGAAGAGCCAAGTGGATGCGGATGCCTGACGCCGGTCGAACTGTTCGGCTTTGCGCCAGACCGTGAGCATCACATCCTGGACAATCTCTTCCGCTGACGCACTGTCGGAGCCCAGATTGATGAGATAGCCCTTCAGGCGCGGCGCAAAATAATCGAACACTTCGGAGAATGCCGCGCGGCTTCGCTGATGCGCCACCGCTTCCAGCCAGTCGGCCATCTGCTCCCGCGAAATCTTTCTGGTGATGTCGGGTCCCGGTCGGCTCACAGCGAAACGCAATATTAAGGGGTCAGGATCGCGCCACTGTTACAGCACGGGCCTGCAATGTAAATCGCACCCAAAAGGCTTGGAAGACCCACCTAACGTTGCTCCCGGGCCAGATCGCACCCATCGAGCTAAGACGCGAACACCTGATATGGCGTAAAAAGTGTGCCGCCGCAAACCTCTTCGGAGAGCGTGGCCCTTGCACGGACCGGCGCAGCGGCTCAGAGTGCGGCCCGTGTCCATCACATACCGTCTTGGGGCATACCGTGTTGGGATCGACGCCGTCTCCGCGTGGCGCGGAAATCATGGCAGATCCCCCTCAAGAGGGTGGCGTATCGGTGGGGCCATGGGGCAACGCCGTAGCATGCTCCGGCATGGGCGGCGTTTTTCCGTGACATTGCCACCGCGACGCGGACATTTTGCCTGAACGGTGGGCATCCGGTTATCGGGTGCGACTGTTTGGGACAGATCGGCACCCGGTCGCCCTCATCTTGGCACGAAGTGCCGAGCATGATCCGTGGTGGCTCGCCGTTGACCAGATGGCCCGTCCCGGTGTGGATGGACCGCCGCCAGCGTTGAGCCATGAGGACCACCAACCCTCGAAAGCCCAGGACGATTTAGAGCCAATGATCTTTTTCAGCTTTCCGATCCGTCGTCTTCGCCCGCTCGCCACTGCCGAAGTCGCTTCTTGGAGATCGCGCCGGGGGCGCGCCGCGGCATCAGGGATCCTGGCCGCCGCCATCACCCTTGCCGCATGTGTGATCCCAGGGGCCGCGCAGGCTCAGGATGCGCCCAAGGTGCTCGGCACATACAAAGCCTGGACCGCCTACCAGTCCCAGGAGAACGGCGAGACCTTGTGCTTCATCGTGTCCGACCCGACCGAAAAGCGCCTGTCCCGCGTTGGCCGGAACCGCGGCGATGTCCACTTCCTCCTGTCCCATTGGCCGGGCAAGGATATCTATGGCCAGCCGAGCGTGATCATCGGCTATCCCTTCGCCCGTAACAGCTCGCCTTCCGTTCGTATCGGTTCGGACCAGTTTGAACTCGTGCTTGATCCTGAAAATCAGGAAATCTACGAGGAGCGCGCCTGGGCCCCCGATGAACAGACCGAGAAGCGCCTCATTGAGGCCATGCGCCGGGGCACGACCATGGTGGTGACGGGTCGCTCCGCGAGCGGAACCGTTTCGACGGACACCTATTCCCTGCTCGGCTTCACCGCCGCCATGGAGCGCATCGGCAAGCAATGCAAATGAGTGATCGGGCCAGCGACAGTGAGCCCTCGGCCTCCCGGGCCGAGGGCTCAACGCCCTCTCCCGTGACACCGCTGGCCTTCCCTGGGCGGATCGACCCTGAGCCCATTGCATCGGGGCCTGACAAGTCTTCCGCAACACAAAGCGTGAGCGCTCCGCCCGCAGACAAAACCAATCTGATCGGCCTTGGCCGGGGCGCGCTTAAACAGGCCCTGGCCGATCTCGACATTCCGGAAAAGCAGCAGGCCATGCGGGCCCGCCAGCTTTGGAACTGGCTTTATGTCCGCGGCGCGAGCGATTTTGAGCGCATGTCCAATCTGTCCAAGGGCCTGCGCCAGACCCTTGAGGACCGGTTCGCCCTGATCCGGCCTGAGATCGTGGATGCTCAGATCTCCCAGGACGGAACCCGGAAATGGCTTTTGCGTACGGCGCCGGGGGTCGAAATCGAGACTGTCTTCATTCCCGATGAGGACCGGGGCACCTTGTGTGTCTCAAGCCAGGTGGGCTGTACACTGACCTGCCGGTTCTGCCACACGGGCACCCAGCCGCTCGTGCGCAACCTGACGCCTGCTGAAATTCTGGGTCAGGTCATGATCGCCCGGGACGCCCTTGAGGAGTGGCCCCAGGAGGGCGTGAAGCCGGCAACAGACCGCTCGATCACCAATATCGTGATGATGGGCATGGGCGAGCCGCTCTATAATTTTGACGCGGTGAAGGAAGCCCTGCTGATCGCGTCGGACCCGGAAGGCATCTCCCTGTCCAAACGCCGCATCACACTGTCCACCGCGGGCGTGGTGCCCATGATCCCTAAGGCCGGCGCCGAAATCGGCGTGATGCTCGCCATCTCGCTCCACGCCGTACGCGATGACCTGCGCGATGAGATCGTGCCCCTCAACCGCAAATATCCGATCGCCGCATTGCTTGACGCATGCCGCGCCTATCCGGGGCTGTCCAACGCCAAACGGATCACCTTTGAGTATGTGATGCTGCGGGACGTGAATGATTCGGATGCGGATGCCCGCGAGCTTGTGCGCCTGATTGCCGGCATTCCCGCCAAGATCAACCTCATTCCGTTCAACCCCTGGCCGGACTCACCCTATGAGTGCTCCGACTGGGAACGAATCGAGCGCTTTGCCGATATCGTCAACCGGGCCGGCTATGCGAGCCCGGTCCGCACGCCCCGCGGACGCGACATTTTCGCCGCCTGCGGTCAGCTCAAATCGGAAAGCAAAAAGCTGCGCGCCTCAGCGCGGCGGGCCCTTGAGGGCGATGGCGCACCGGCCTGATGCACCGCCGCCGCCCACCCTGGCCCAGGGCGATGTCAGACTGGAGCGGGCACAGCCGGCCGATGTCGATGCTCTCTTTACCCTGATCGACGAGTCCTTTGCGCCATTGCTCGGACCGGCCGGCCAATGGAATCGTGATGGGGAACGCGGGATTTTTCGTCGCAGTTTCAAACCCGATCAAGACCGCGTGCTGCGCCGCACCAGCAACCATGCCGCTTCCTCCACCATCGAAGGACTTTGGAGCGTCCGCCGCGTTTCTGGGGGTCTGGTGCTGCTTTATGCCGTGCTTGCGCCGGATTGGCGCAATCGAGGGATAGGCTCTTGGTTGCTTTCGACTCTTATGGCGGAGGCCGACGTGAATGGCGTCCCCCTTGAGTTGACTGTCCATCGACTCAATCGCGCACGGGAACTGTACCAACGCGTTGGCTTTCAGACCGTTTTGGAGACAGACACAAAACTGAGAATGCGCTACTCTCCCAATTTGGAACAGTAGGCCTAACGACAGTCTTGTGTGCAATGCAATGGTTTGACTCGCCATACGGGTCGCTCGGGATTTTCCCGCGGCACCAGACCCATGCCATTGCCACCCTGGGAGTGCATCCGCAGGGGCCGCACCCCTATGCCCAAGCGGTCTATGCGAGCAGTCCCGGCGGCGCAGACCATTCGCTGTTTTATGGGCCCAATGGCTATCCCTATGTGGCGCAGATCCAAGCAACCCCGCCCCATGGTTCCGGCCCCGCCGCCCATGACCCGGGTTACGCCCAGGCGGACTATCAGATCCAGCAGCCTCACCCCCCAGCACAGCATGCGCCCGCACATCATGCTCCGGTTCATCAGGCCGCGACGCCCCTTGCGCCAGCACACCATGCCCAGGCGCACCATGCCCAGGCGCACCATGCCCAGGCGCACCATGCCCAGGCGCACCATGCCC
>CAYUYV010000039.1:22664-33271 GCA_964449455.1 uncultured Alphaproteobacteria bacterium
AGGCGCACCATGCCTCAACCCAATATGGGTCCGGCCAGCCAGGCGTTCCGACGGCCAGCGCCCCCATGGGTGGGGGCTGGAACCTGATGCCCGGCGCACCTGAAAGCCATCCCGGACAAAATTACGCGCAGTCAGCCCATGGCGCTTATGACCCGCACCAGGGCGCTGCCTACGGAACCGACTCTTTCGGTCCGGGCAGTCTGGACCACGATCGTTACGTCCAAGACCATCCGGTCCAGGAATCGCACGGCCACGATCACTTTGGCCACGATCACTTTGGGCACGACCAATATGGTCAAGACCCCTATAGTCGTGATCCCTATGGCCAATCGGCAGCGCAGCAGGGCGGCCATACCCCACCCCCGAGTCATCCAGCCCAACCGGTTTTCGGACAGGGCACATATGCCCAAGGCCCCTTCGGTCAGGGTCCATTTCCGCCGGGTCAGCCGCCTCAGGGGCCCTTCGGCCCTGGCGGCTTTCCACCGGGTTTCGGCCAGCCCTATCCACCGCCCCAGGGCCCGGGCTTTCCTCCAGGTCACGGTATGCCCGGAGGCGGTATGCAGTATCCGGACCAGAACAGTTTCCTGCGCTGGTTGTTCGCTTATATCTGCGGCTGCTGTGCCTCTTTGGCTATCGTGATCCCGGGCTTTTTCCTGTCCTTCAATGCGATGGACCGGTTCAACAATTTCGCATCGGCCATGGTGATCTTCATCATGATGTCGCCGGTCTTCCTGCTCGGCACCATGGCGCTCGGCGCCGTGCCCACCTTGATCACCCATTTCGTGCTTCGAGGGCTGCGGCGCTGGGATTGGGGCAGTTACATGCTCACAGGCCTTTTCTCTTGGGGCCTGACCGGGTTCTTCATGTCCGTCTTCGCCTGGCTGTCAGTGAATGGCGCCAGGACCTCCCGTTATAATGACGGCGGGAGCGATGTGAGCATGCTGGGCCTGAGCGTGATGGCGGCCATAGCTGGCGCCATTGTGCTGCTGATTGTTTGGGCGATGCGCATTCGGCCCTTCTATTACAGTGGTATGATGCCGCCCATGCCCCCTATGGCGCCGGGCGGCCCACCGCCGCCGCCAGGGCCTCCGCCCGGTCCTCCCCCTCCTCCGCCGCCGCCCGAACCGGCGCAGCAGGCCAAGAAGCCGGACCCGAAGCGCCCCGGCGGCTTCGTCGATACCAACAATTACCCCTTCTTTTGATGGGATTTCCGGCTTCTGATGGCATCTCTGGTTGCAAAACGCACCGCCATTTGCGGTGCGTTTGTCCATCTGCACCCGGCCTAATCCTCTTCCGATCGCCTTCCAGAAAGACAAACCCATGTCCCACTCCGCCGCCGCCCCTCGCAAAGTGGTCCTCGCCTATTCAGGGGGACTCGACACCTCGATCATCCTGAAATGGCTCCAGACCACCTATGGCTGCGAGGTGGTGACCTTCACGGCGGATCTGGGCCAGGGGGAGGAATTGGAGCCGGCCCGTCGCAAGGCCGAAATGCTGGGCGTATCCCAGATCTTCATTGAAGATCTGCGCGAGACCTTTGTGCGGGACTATGTGTTCCCGATGTTCCGGGCCAATACGGTTTATGAGGGGGTTTATCTGCTTGGCACGGCGATCGCACGCCCGCTGATCGCCAAACGGCAGATCGAGATCGCCCGGGATGTGGGCGCCGATGCGGTTTGCCATGGTGCCACCGGCAAGGGAAATGACCAGGTCCGCTTCGAGCTGGGCTATTACGCGCTCAACCCGTCGATCCGGGTCATCGCGCCCTGGCGGGATTGGGACCTCACCTCGCGGGCCCGCCTGATCGAGTTCGCCGAGGCTCACCAGATCCCCATCGCCAAGGACAAGCGCGGGGAAGCCCCCTTTTCCATCGATGCCAATCTTCTGCACACGTCTTCGGAAGGCAAGGTGTTGGAAGACCCGGCGAGCCCGGCGCCCGATTTCGTCTTCCAGCGGACAGTTGCGCCGGAAGACGCGCCAGACGCGCCCGAGGACATCACCATCGGTTTCGAGGCGGGTGACGCGGTCAGCGTCAATGGTGAGGCGCTGTCACCGGCCGCATTGCTCACCAGGCTGAATGAGCTTGGCGGACGCCATGGCGTGGGACGGCTCGACCTCGTCGAAAACCGTTTCGTGGGCATGAAATCCCGGGGGATCTATGAGACTCCAGGCGGCACGATCCTGCTGGCGGCACATCGGGGCATGGAATCCCTCACGCTCGACCGGGGCGCCGCTCACCTCAAGGATGAGCTGATGCCTCGTTATGCGGAGCTGATTTACAATGGCCTGTGGTTCTCACCGGAACGAGAGATGCTCCAGGCCCTGATCGATCAGAGCCAGACCCATGTGACGGGAGAAGTCTCTCTCAGGCTCTATAAAGGATCAGTCCAGGTACAGGGCCGCCGCTCGCCCCGATCGCTCTATTCGGAGGCCCATGTGACCTTCGAGGAGGACTCCGTCTACGATCAAGCGGATGCGACCGGCTTCATTCGTCTGAACGCCCTGCGCCTGCGCCTCCTTGGAGAACGCGACCGCCGCCTGTCCCAGTCCTGATGCCTCTGTCTTGACGCGGCTCAGCCGTTGGCCTTGCCTTCGACCGGTTCCGGCGTGGTCGTGGGCGCCAACATCTGCGCATTCGGTGCTTTGGCCGAGCGTACGCGGATGAAATAGACAAAGCTCACGAGGTGGCGCAGCGGGAACCACGCCGCCGTGATCAAGATCGCCATGATCGGCGAGACCACCGGGAGCGGGGCGAAGAGACAGGCGACAGCCGCGGCGGCCCAAATATTCGCCTTCAACACATGCATGGTATCCGCATCCCGGTTCAGGATGACTGCATGGGTGTAGATACTGTTGGCGAGGGCAAGCCCGTAGCTTGGCAGAATGATCAGGGCAACGCAGAAGGCCTCCCAGGGCATGGGCATAAGCGGCACACTGAAGACCACCACATAGAGCCCGGCGGCAAGGCCAAGGCCTGAAATCGTGCCCACCGCGAACACCTTTGCAAGGCTGCGCCAGGACGGCATCTTTTCCACAAAACGGGAGAAGAAGATGTAATAGCCCGGCTTGATCAGGTTCAGGATCAGCCGGCCCGTGGAAAAGCCCAGAGAGTAATAGCCAACAAATGCTGTGTTCGTGACCGCAGCCAGGATCAGCTTGTCGAGATGCAGCAAGGATTGGGGCACCACCTGACTGAGGCTTGCCATGAAGGCATCGCGCAGGTCACCAAGCCGGAAAGCCCGCATCGCCGCCTTGAACTGCCCGAAAAAGCCGAATTCCCGAACAACCCAGAAGAAGCCCAAAAAGCCGACCAGGGCGGAGAGGGCAATGAAGGCGTATGTGGCCAGCGCGGAATCGCCGGTCAGCTCCATGACTGCAACAAAGGCCAGGAACCCACCGCCATAGGCCGCAAGATTCAGCCAGAAACTGGTCTGGAAGCGCTTGAGAGCCTGATTGACCGAGAGAAACAGGGTGCCCGGAAATTTCAGAGCCGCGAAACATCCCAGCAGGGCGTAGTAGGGCAGCGCGGCAGGGTCCTGAAAAATCGCAAAATGACCCAGCACGAACAAAAATGTGCCCCCGAGAGTAATCACCACCCGGGCGGTAAACAGGGCGATCATGGCGTGGGTATCGCGAGACACCACGCGCTGGACATAGACCGTGCCCATCTCGAACAGGGACAGCACACCGAAGAGCCCGAGCACGGCAGTCATGATCCGGAAGACACCCGCATCCTCTGCCGTGTGAAACGCAAAGAGATAGAGGATGACGGCGTAGTTGATGATGCCGGGCAGGGCATTGGCCAACATGGAGAAGGGGGCGTTCTTCAACACAAAGCCAAGCGCGCCGCCCCTGCCACCGGAGCGATCGGTCAGGGTCTTTAAAATCCTCAACGGACACTCCGTCCTTTGCAGCACCCGAGCCCAATTGGGCCTGCCCTTCAGCCCGAGTCGCGATTGTCCCACTGGCCCTTATAACCGGCTTGCAGGGCCCTGTCCGTTCTGGTGGAGCGGCTCTTGCGCCTGAGTCCCGCCGTGCCGGGCGCTCATCACTCACGGGTCAGCGCCAAAAGCTCCACTAGAAACAGTAACTTGCTCGTGGTCCACGTCAGAACCCAGGGGCCACGTCAGAGCGTGTCTTACCGCCTGTCCATCTGATCCGCCCACCTTGCCCGAACGAGAACCACGGCCAGCCCCCAAGGGCCAATCCAGCGCGGCGTTGATGTGGCCGCGGCGGTAGGCTAAGAGCACAGATACCGCAGCGCACAGGAAAAAGCCGGCCGAAACCGGCGTGCAGCATCACCATTTCACGGGCCGGTGAGAGGACATGACCATGACGTCTGCCTACGGAGAAAATGCATCCGGCCCACGGGTCGTCTATATTCTCGGCAGCGGACATTGTGGCTCGACCCTCCTGCACCTTCTGATGAATGCCCATCCGGAGCTGTTCGGTGCCGGAGAAATGTCGTTCATCTCAAAGATGAAACGCCGCGCGATCGAAGAAGGCGAGGACATCAAGGAGCTTGAAGCGGTCCGGTCCGAGATGTGGCAGGCAATCTTCAATCGGTTCAAAGACTATGATGACACGGTGTTGGAGGATCTGAGCTTCAATCAGTTCCGCCAGGTTCCGACGACGGAATATCTGGCCCGGAGTCATCAGTTCTCCGTCTGGCGCGACATGAATCTCGCCCTGTTCCGCGCCATTCAGGAGGTGTCCGGCAAAGACTGGATCCTCGATTCCTCGAAAAGTGCCGGTCGCTGCCTCCAACTCCACGGTGTGCTGGGGGATCGTCTGAGGGTCGTGCATGTGGTGCGGGACCGGCGCGGTGTCTTCAGCTCCTATTTGAAGAAATACGGCGTGCCCTATGGCCTGCGCAGTTCCATCCTGGTGCCGATTTATTGCTATCTGGCCCAGGCGCTTTTGGGAAAGGTGACGCTCCGCATCCGCTACGAGGAACTGGTGCAAAACCCGGAAGTCACCTTGCGGAAGATCTGCCGGTTTTTGGACATCGACTACAGCGCCCAGATGCTCGATTTCCGGGCCGTCCCCGACTACAGCGTGAACGGCAATCGGATGCGCTTTTCCTCCAGCAGCGAGATCGTGCTCGATGAGAAATGGCGCCGGACGCTTTCAAAACGGAACAAGGCCATCTTCTCGGTCTTCGGCGGCTGGCTGAACTGGCTCGAAGGCTACACGTCCTGAGTGTGCCCTTCCCCCCCCTTCCGGTTTCGGCCCTTCCATGTGTTAAATGTCGGCTGGACAGAAAACCGGAAATCACTGGAGGGGACAGCATGGCTTTCTCGACCCGTTTCCGCGCCTGTGTGTTCGCAGGCGCCTGTGTCAGCCTGGGTGCGTTGAGCCTGGCCCATGGGGCCGCCGCCCAAGATGCACCGATCGTACAACCGGGGGCGCCCGGCAAGCCATCAAAGCAACTGAGTGCTGAAGACGCGAGCAAAATCGCCGATACACGGTTCTCGCCCGATGACGTTATTTTCCTGCAGGAGATGATCCCGCACCACCAGCAGGCCGTGGAAATGGCGGTGCTGGTAAAAGACCGCACGAACAATGCGGAACTTGTGGATCTTGCGGGCCGCATCGAAGCGACCCAGGCCGACGAGATTGCCTTCATGCAGGACTGGCTGCGTGAGCGCGGCCAGATGGTGCCGGACCCGAAAATGGGCCACCACGGCGACATGCATGGTGGCAAAGGCATGCCGGCCATGGACATGAAACGCATGGCTGAGATGGGCATGGCAACGCCGGAGCAGATGGCTGCCCTTGCCGCCGCAAAGGGTACGGCGTTTGACGCCCTGTTCCTGGAGCTGATGATCGCCCACCATGACGGCGCCGTGGAAATGGCCGAAGATCTGCTCGAAAAGCGCGGGTCGGCTTATGATCCGGTGCTGTTTGAGTTCGTCAATGACATCATCAATGATCAGACGACGGAAATTGAGCGCATGAATGCGCTGCTTGCAAGCCTGTCTTCGGATCCCCGCGCAGCCCTCGCGCCGGGCTTTCGGGATGCGGGCGAGGCGATCCTGAATCTTGAGTTGCTGGCGGCCCTGCCCAAGCCGGCCGGCTTCTTTGATCCGCGCAATCCCGCAGAGCTGCCGCCGATCAAGCCGGCCGAAGAGGAAGAGAAGGGCGAAGACGAGGCCGACACTGATGAACCCGCGCAAGAGGCCGAAGCTGAGGGTGAAGAGCGGGACGAGGACGAACAGTCCAATGAGGACACCGAATGGGGCGAGCGCTCTCCGCTTTTGAGCTTCTCCAACACGGACATGGCCTTTTCCAAGGACATTCTGGTGGCCGGGAACTATCACGGTTTCAACATTTACCGGCTTGGGGAATCCGGCATTCCGAACCTGATCAGCTCCGTGGTCTGCCCGGGCGGCCAGGGCGATGTCTCGATCGTCGGTGACCTGCTGATCATGTCCGTCGAGCAAACCCGCGGCCGGGTGGATTGCGGTCTCCAGGGCGTGTCCGACGATATCAGTCCGGATCGTTTCCGTGGCCTGCGGATCTTCGACATCAGTGACCTGACACGTCCAGTGCAAGTGGGCCAGGTGCAGACCTGCCGCGGATCGCACACCCATTCCGTGGTCTCTGGTCCGGACGAAGACGGCAAGATCATCGTCTATAACTCCGGCACCGCCTCGGTGCGCGATGAGGAGGAGCTGGAGGGCTGCATCGGAAATATTCCCGGTGATGACAGAACGGCCCTGTTCCGGATCGACGTGATCGAGATCCCCGTGGATGATCCGTCCAAGGCACGGATCGTGGACAGCCCGGCCGTCTTTGCAGATCCGGAAACCGGCCGCCTTGCCGGTCTGTGGCGCGGCGGCGACCACGGCGATGACACCCAGGACACGCGCCGCACCGATCAGTGCCACGACATCACGGTGTTCCCCAGCGCCGGCATCGCCGCTGGCGCCTGTTCCGGCAATGGGATCATCTTCGACATCTCCGATCCCGCCAAGCCCAAGCGCATTGATGAGGTCTTGGACAAGGGCTTTGCCTATTGGCACTCCGCCACATTGAACAATGACGGCACGAAAGTTCTCTTTACGGATGAATGGGGCGGTGGCTCCCGGCCGCGCTGCCGGACCTATGATTCCCCGGAATGGGGTGCCGATGCGATCTACGACATCGTGGACCGCAAGCTTGAGTTCAAGAGCTACTTCAAGATCCCCGCGCCGCAGACGGAGCAGGAAAACTGCGTCGCCCATAACGGCTCCATCATCCCCGTGCCAGGCCGCGATATCTTCGTCCAGGCCTGGTATCAGGGCGGGATGTCTCTGATTGATTTCACGGATTCGGCCAATCCGGTGGAGATCGCCTATTTCGACCGCGGTCCTCTGCATGAGGAGAAACTGGTCCTGGGCGGCTACTGGTCGACCTATTGGTATGCCGGCAAGATCTACGGCACGGAGATTGTCCGTGGTCTCGATGTCTTCGCCCTGAAGCCTAGCGAATTCCTGACCGAGAATGAGATCGCCGCGGCCGAACTTGCAGACCAGGGCGAGATCTTTAATCCGCAGCAGCAGTTCCCCGTCACCTGGCCGGACCACCCCGTCGTGGCTCTTGCTTATCTGGATCAGCTTGCCCGCAGTGAGACCATGACCGCCAAAGCCCTTGAGCCGTGGCGCAAAGCCCTAAAAAAGGCCAAGGCCCAGTTCGAAAAGCCCTCGCCGAAGGACCCCGGCCTCGCCGCAACGCTGTCGGAGCTGGCGTCCAAGCTGTCCCAGGACGACAAGCCGGCCATGGCGGCAAGCCGCATCAAAGCGCTGCAAAAGACGGTGCAAGGCGTGGCCAAAGCCCTGCGCTGACCAGCGTCAGCACACAGCCTTTCCGAAAAAGACAAAAACCCGATGGCCTGGTGGCCATCGGGTCTTGAACAAAATCAGGACTGAGTCCGGACGATGCGCTGGGTCTGAGACCACGCCTTCGAAAAATCCTCAGCGCAGCTCAGAGGACGAATAGCCCAGAATGGCGCGGGCAATGATCAGCCTCTGAATCTGTCCGGTCCCCTCATAAATGTCCGTGATGCGGCCATCCCGCATGAACTGCTCAAGGGTGTGGTCGTGGGACACGCTCATGGCGCCCACAAGATCCATGGCCCGCTGCGGCGCGCTCCGGCACACATCGCCGCCCTTGGCCTTGGAAACCGACGCTTCCACATTGTTGGGTTGGCCCTTGTCCGCGAGCCAGGCAGCGCGCAAGGTGACGAGGGTTGCAGCTTCCACATCCGCCTCGATCTCGATCAGTTTTTGTTCCGCGGCGGTGCGGTCCGCCGGCGCCTTGTCCCAATCGACCTCCACCCCTTCTTCTTGGAGCGTGTCCCGGGCAAACCGGAACGCGCCAAGGCCCTTGCCAATGCCGCCGGCGGCAACCACGGGCCGGGTCATGTTGAAGGTGCGCAGCACACCGCTATAGGCCTTTGAGGCGGCCTTGGGCTCACGGGACACGGTCTCGCTGCCGCCAAGCAGGTGGTCGCGCGGGATCCGGCAATCCCGGAAAGCAAAGGCGGCCGTATCACTCGTCCGTATGCCGAGTTTTTTCTCCTTGCGCACCAAGTCGAAGCCCGGCGTGCCCTTCAGCACCAGGAACGACTTGATACCGGCCCGGCCCGCTTCCCGGTCCAGTGTGGCCCACACGATGACGCCCTGGGCGCGGATCCCTGACGTCACATAGATCTTGTCGCCGTTGAGCACCCACTCATCCCCGTCCAGACGGGCGCTTGTGCGAATGGCTGACGTATCCGAACCGGTTCCCGGCTCCGTGATGGACATGGCGAGAAGCAGATTGCCCCATTTTTTCTTCTGCTCGTCGGTCCCGGCCGCCATGAGCGCCGCATTGCCCAGCCCTCGGGTTGCCTGAACCAGGGGCACACCGCAATTGGCCGCGCGTTCAATGGCCATGAGCATGCCCAAAGTGGAACCGGGTGTGTCGTCAAAGGATCGCTGCTTGAAAAGCTCCGCCATGGGCGGGAAGTCATCCGCTTCCGGAAATCTGTCCGGCAGCAGCTCATCCTCATGATCCTCATAGTAGCGGGCGTATTTCTCACCAGCCTGACCTTCAGCGCGCACCTGATCCAGGATTTTCTGGTCAATCTCGGAAATTGTGAAGTCTACCATTGGGTCCTCCCTCAGACCGAAACCAGCGCATCATGAACCATCAGGGTGCGCATGTTACGCAGCCACATCTCAAGGGGCAGATCGCGGATGAATCCGTGCCCGCCGAAAACCTGCAGCCCATCATCCGCCGTCTTCACGCCATAGCGCTGTACATAGTTCTGGGCCAGCACCGTCGCCTTGGTGGCATTGTGCCCATGTTCCAATGCGCTCGCCGCCTTCCATACCATCCAGCGCATGGCCTCGCAGTTGCTGTGCATATCCGCCAGCATGAAGGCAATGGCCTGTTTCTTGGCGATCGGCTCGCCGAACGCGACCCGGTCCTTGGCATAGGGAAGGGCATAGTCGGTGACGGTGCGGACCAGCCCAACCGCGAGAGCCGCCGACCCAACCCGTGAAGCGTTCAGGATACGGCGCATATCCGCCCCCTCCTCGCCGCCCAGCCGGGCCTGCGGGCCGAGAGTGACCTTGTCGAGCTCCACCTGGGCGAAGGGAATGGGGGCCATCCCCATGGTTCCGCTTTCCGGCGTGATGGTCACTCCTGGTGCGGCGCTGGGAACGATAAAGGCATCGAGCCCATCAAGCCCCTCCCGTCCGGAGGACCGAGCCATCACGAGGATGTGGCTCGCCGCGGCGCCGAAGGGCACGAGCCGCTTGCGACCACTCAAAGTCCAGCCACCTTGTGTCTGTTCCGCCTGGGTCATCATCCGCGCGGGTGCGAAGCTGGCTTGGCTTTCGTGGAGCGCTAGGGTCGCCGCGTGATAGCTCGCACCGGTGAAAAGGGGAAGATACTCCTTCTGCTGTGCCTCTGTCCCGCCATCCAGCAACGGATTGACGAAGAGGCTCGGGGCCATCAGGGCCGCGCCAAGGCTCGAACACCCGCCGCCAAGCGCTTCGAGCACAAGCGCACCGGTGATCGGCGATCGCTCCGACCCACCGCCCCCATAGGCCTCTGGAATGGCCGAGGCCACGAGCCCCAGCTCCCATCCCGCATTGAGCAGGTCATCCGGAATCTGACGCGCTTCATCGCAGCCCCGCGCCGCCGGATCCAAGACCTCCCGCGCAAACCCTTTCAGCGTATCGACAATCAGGGATTGCTCTTCCGTGAGCTCAAAGGAAATCACGCCAATGTCCCTCCTGGTCTTCGGTGTTTGCCTCCCCCTTCTATTCGGGCGAGCGCCAATCTGCTGACCCCAGCATTGCCCAGAAGGGACCAAAAATCGACCCGGCAGCGGCGCGCCGAAAGCGAGTGAGGAGACCGTTTCGGCTCTCTGGCGAACCGAAAGTCTGGAAAAGCGACTTATTGGGGCACTTTGCGGCAAAACACTGCCGATCCCGCCACCCACTGTGCGCGCAAGAGCTGACCAACACGCACTCTATGGCGACAGAGAAATGCGAGGCGACATGGGAAACAGTCGAAAATGATCAGCACTCAAAAATTTGTCTGCTGAAACGAAGACGTTCTGAAACCAA
>CAYUYV010000040.1:0-2362 GCA_964449455.1 uncultured Alphaproteobacteria bacterium
ACCGACCATACGCTGGAAGAAGAGGGCCAGCAGTTTTCGGTGACCCGCGAGCGCATTCGCCAGATTGAGGCCAAGGCCTTGCGCAAGCTCAAGCATCCGAGCCGCAGCCGCAAGCTGCGCAGCTTCCTCGACAACTGACCTCGGCACGCTTTATTCGCAATGCCACTGGAACCGCAATGCCACTGGAACCACGATGGGGCCGTGACGGATTATCCGTCACGGCCTTTTTTTAAACCGCGTCCCAATCAGCAAAAGGCAGGGCAATGATCAGCAGCAGCACGATAAAGCCAACGATGCCGAGGAAATAGGACGTAAGCGTCTTATACCAGGCCAAACCGAACTTTATATACATGGTCACGCACAGGGCCCGGAAACCCATGATGCTCAAGCCCAGATTATAAAGACCGTGGATGATATTTTCGCCGCCGATGAGGAAAAAGCCACCGACCACCGCGAAAACACTGCCCAGAATGTAGCTGAGCACGATCATTGGCGCCGCCCAGGCTACATATACATGGAAGAATCTTTTGCCCGTGAAGTTTTCCGGCAGTTTCCAGACCCTGAGGCCGAAGCGCAGCACATAACTGCCCATCAGGATGCCTGCTGCGATGTAAAGACCCAGCAGGAGATTGCGAAAGAACTCCCCGATAGGCGGGTCTTCCCCGGTCAGAAAGGTGATGAGGGAAAACAGAATGCCGAAAATGACCAGGGAGGTGGTGATGCCGCGCCACGCCATTTCCAGCGCGGCCCGATAGTTCTCCTCATCATCAAGAATAATGGTGTCGGCCGTGTGCGTTGGTCGACTGAGGGCCGTGAAGGCGGCCCGGTTGAGATCGACAATATCCATAACCCATTTGCGCCAGCCCGTGGCCCGGTCGGTCACTTCGCTTCTAATCTTGTCTGTCAGCCAATCCCGCATCTGAGCTCCCCCCTCGCGTCCGACAACGTGGTCGGCTCTTCTATACTCTACTCCGCCTGTTTGGGCAGTGTCGCAAAGCATAGCGTCGGAGGAGGGGAGGGGCTGTTGCGCTCTTATTCCGTCTCGGGGGCCTTGCGCGAGGCGGTCCTGCGGAACTCGGATGGTGTCTGGCCCGTCCAGCGCTTGAAGGCCCGCCGGAAAGCCCGGTCGTCTGAATAGCCGAGAAGCAGGGCAATGGCATGGATGTCGATCTCGGGATCGCGCAGGAAATCCATGGCACTTTGGGCCCGCATATCATTGATCAGTGTTTGGATGGATGTGTCATGGTTGCTTGCAATCCGCTGGGCAGACCGCAGGCTCACATTCATATGCGCGGCGACGGAAGAGGGATCGAAATTTCCGTTTGAAGCGGCTGTCACGACGGCCTCACGCAGCCGCATAAGATCAGGGGCTTTCGCCGCATTGGCCAGTCGGCGCAGAACATTCTCGTAATACTGCTCGACAAAGGCAAACAGTTCCAGATTGGCCTGGCTGACCGGCAGGTCCAGGCTTTCTCGCTTCAAAATCAGTCTGTTGGTGGGTTGGCCGAAACGGACATCCACTTGAAAATGATCTGTGTAGGCCTTAATTGGGCCGCTCGGAGAATAGGTGAACTCAACGCCGATCAGACTGTTCTTGATGCCGAGGATCTCCCTGATCACCCTGGCGAAGATGCCGGCCCCAAGTTCAGACGTGCGCCCCCTATCGGCTTCGTCCATGGGATGGGTGGCGGTGAGTGTCGCCTCGTGGCCGTTTTCCATGAGCTCCATCTGGAGGCGGTCAGCCATAAATGTCCGTGTCTTGACCATCAATTGAAGGGCCGTGCGCAGGTCCTTTGCAAACTGGGCCCCGTGGGCAAGGCCGCCAAAAAAGGAAAACGGTGCCGCCCGGGCCAGCTCCATCGACAAGGCAACATCCGGGCTCGATGGCACCAGCACTTGCCAGAGCCTCGCGATCGACTCTTCGGGAAGGCGCGCTTCTGGGTTCACAAGATCAAGGCCCGAAAGGCCCGTGACCCTTTCAATTTCGTCGATGGTCGTGCCGCGGGACATGGCGAAGGCTACGATGGTCGAGGCGACCGTGGCCAGAACCCCTGGTTTGCTAGGGTTGGCGCCAAGTGTCCTAATGTTGTCGTCCATGATCCTTCCGTACCCAGTCTTTACCGTGATAAAGCCGCCGGTTTCTCAAAATACTCTCCCCATCAATCGGGCTACGGATCTTATGGTGCCCTTTGCTGGTACTTTGTCAACGAAGCAAGCGGCGTGAATTGGTAAGACAAGCCATGTTGTTGACTGTCCTGGTCGAAGATGGATCGGGTGTCATGAAAACTTTGGGGGCTGCCCGAATGGGCGTCGGGCAGCCTCGCTGCCGATGGCACGTCCCTCACCGGTGTAACGTCCCTCA
>CAYUYV010000040.1:2462-32241 GCA_964449455.1 uncultured Alphaproteobacteria bacterium
GCGTCGGGCAGCCTCGCTGCCGATGGCACGTCCCTCACCGGTGTAACGTCCCTCAAATGTCGGGCATGGCTGCGGGACAAGCTCCGGGCAAGGCTGCTGGGTGGGGGGCGCAAGGATCGGCTTGCCGGGCCGATCCTCTGGTGCATCCTTGCGGTATGGGGACAAAGCATCGTGTTTGTCCCCATACGGTTTGTCTTTCACGGTGGGTTGGTGTGTTGCCCGTATGTGTGGGCGAAAGCGGCCCCGGTCAGGCCGCTGCCTCGCGCCATTCAGACCGGTTGATGTTGAACAGGGCTGCATAGATCACCGGCAGCAGCACCAGGGTTAGCACCGTGGCAAAGCTCAGACCAAAAACGATCACGACGGCCATGGATCCGAAGAACACATCGCTCAGCAGCGGGAAGACCCCCAGTACCGTGGTCAGTGCCCCAAGCATCACAGGGCGCACGCGGCTGGCCGAGGAGTCGATCACCGCATTGAACCGGGGTTTGCCCTCGCTGATCTCAAGATCCATCTGATCGACGAGCACGATCGCGTTTTTGATCAGGAGCCCTGCGAGGGACAGAATGCCCAGGACAGCCATGAACTCAAGCGGGGTGTCGGTCGAAATCAGACCGACCGCAACGCCCACAACGATCATTGGCACCATGAGCCAAATCGACAGGGGCTGACGGAGCGCGTTGAACAGGAAGATCACCACCAGCACCATCGCCAGGATCCCAAGGGGAATCGTGCCCCCAAGCTGACCATTGGCTTCTTCGCTGTCTCCCGCTTCCCCATCCCAGCGCAGGCGATAGCCGGGCGGAAGCTCGATGGCTTCGATATCCGGCCGGATCTGCGCCAGGACTTGTGAGGGCAACAGACCATTCATGGCATCCGCCTGGACCGTGAGGCTCCACACCCGGTCCTCCCGACGCACCATGCTGTCCCGCCAGACAACTTTCGCGCCATTCAGGGTTTCCGAGAGCGGCACGGTCTGTCCGGTCCGGCTGCTTGGGATCTGAATGCTGAGCCCCGTATCCAGGTCCTGCCGTTCCTGTTCCGGCGCCCGATAGATGATGGGGATCAGATCATCCCCTTCCCGATAGGTGCCCACCGTGCGGCCGGAGAAGGTGGCATTGAGTGTATTGGCCAGGTCTTCCCGGGATACACCGACACGGTTGCCGCGTTCTGCTGCATATTGGGGTTCGAACACGGGTTTTTGCTGGCGCCAATCCGTCTTTACACCAACCGTGTACGGGTTCGCGGCCATGATCGCCCTGGCTTCGCTCGCCAGTTTGCGCAGCACCTTGGGGTCCGGGCCCAGGAAATTCGCCTCGATCTTCGGTCCCTGGCTCGGGCCAAGCACGAAGCGGGAGACCCGGGCCTGGGCTTCCGGGAAACCCTCATCCAGATCCCGTTGCAGAATCGGCATCAGCCGGGTCACGTTTTCAAGGTCAGTGATGTTGAGGATGATCTGGGCGTAGGACGAGTTGGTGTTCTCGATGCGGTAGATCAGCATGTAGCGCAAGGTCCCGCCGCCAATCACCGTGTGAACATCTTCCACACCCTCATATTCGGCCAGTTTGGCCTCAATTTGGGACATATAGGCGGATGTCCGCTCGATATCGGTGCCCTCAGGCATGAAGAAGTCGATCGCGATCTGCGGGGTGGTTGCCGTGGGGAAGAAGCTGTCCTTGATGAACTGGAAGGACCAGATCGAGCCGACAAAGGCACCAATCGCCACGGCAAAGACCGCATACCGATAGTCCAAGGCCACGCCCAGGAACCTTTTGTAGAGCGCCATGGCGGCGTTCTCTTTCGGCGGTTCCGCAGAGTCGCTTACCGCCCCGTCCTTAAAGATCACGCTGGCGAACATGGGCACCAGCGTGATGGCGAAGAGCCAGCTATAGCCCAGCGAGATCAGGATCACCCAGAACAGGTGGTTACAGTACTCGCCTGCATCGCCCGGGGAGAAACCAATGGGCGCGAAAGCGATAATGCCGACCAGGGTGCCGCCCAACAGGGACCAGATGGTCTTGGACACGATGGATTTGGCACTTTCGATCAGGCGCTCGCCTTTGTTGATTCCGACTAGGATGCCGTCGGTGACAACGATCGCGTTATCCACGAGCATGCCAAGGGCGATGATCAGGGCACCGAGGGAGATGCGGTGCATGGGAAGGGCCATCACATACATCGTCACCAAGGTCGCCGCGATCGTGATGACGAGGACGCTCCCGATGATTACGGCTGAACGCAGCCCCATGAAAACCAGAAGCGTGACGAGCACGATGATCACCGCGGCGATCACATTCAGGACAAAGCTTTCAACGGAGGCGTTGACGGCGTCGCCCTGGTGATAGAACTCATGCACCTCAATGCCGATCGGACGGCGTACTTCCGTTTCGGCGAGTTTGGCCCGGATCGCCTCGCCCAATTTGGCCACGTTTGACCCGCTGACATTCGAGATGCCGAAAACGATGGCCGGCTCGCCATTGAAGCGGGCGAGATAGGTGGCGGGTTCCACATAACCCCGCGTGACTGTAGCCACATCCCGCAGATAGACGATGTCGCTGCCATTTGTTCCGGAAACAACGACATTCTCGATGGCCTCGACGGAGTCCAGTTCGCCCGTTGGATGGATGAGGACGCGCAGATCGCCCACTTGGGCGTCCCCGGCGGAGACCACTGCATTTTGCCCGGAAAGATCGGCAAAGACATTCTCAAGCTCGACGCCAAAGGCGGCGGCACGATCCCGCGCCACCTCGATATAGATCGCTTCGGTCTGGTCTCCGAATGTCCTGATCTTGGCCACGTCCTCAACCGCGAGAAGCTCCGTGCGCAGATCCCAAACATACTCGTAGAGTTCGTCTAGGGAATATCCATTGCCTGTGGCTACGTAGTAAAGACCGTACACGTCGCCGAATTCGTCATTCACCACCGGTTTTCCCGCTCCGGATGGCAATTCCGATTGCACGTCTTCGACCTTGGACCTCAGGCGATTGAAGACCCGTGTCAGATCGTCTTTGTTTGGAGAAAAGGCGTTCTTGATGTCCACTTCGACGACCGAGAAGCCGTAGCTCGACACCGACCGGATTTCATCGACCTCCTGCATGCCTTGCAGTTGGGTTTCGATGGCGTCGCTGACTTCATTGGCCACTTCTTCGGGCGTCGCGCCCGGATAGGACGTGTAGATCTGAGCTGTCCGGATCGTAAATTCCGGATCCTCGAACCGCGGCAGGGTCTCATAGGCGTAATAGCCGCCCACGAGCGAAATGACCACCACGATCCACATGATCAGGCGGTTTTGGATCGCATATTCCGCAATATTCATGGCGCCGCCCTCCCTTACGGTTCGTAGCGGCGCACTTTGGCGCCTTCGACGAGGTAACTTCCGCCGGCTTCGATGATGCTTTCACCTGCCGCAAGCCCTGCTTCGATGACCACGGTTGGGCCTTGATCTGGTGGCCCCACGACCACGTCCCGGCGCGATACGGTCATGTCTTCCAGATTCACGACCCAGACATAGGTCTGGCCAGCCTCGCTGAGCACTGCGCTGAGGGGCACGGCGATGACGTCAGCCGGTGCGCTCTCTCCGGCCAGGGTGTAGCGGCCATAGATCAGGCCGGTCATGCCGGGAAGAACAAGAAGACCGTCCGGCGTCGCAAACGAGAACTTGGTCTCAAAGGTCTGGGTCTGGGCGTCGGCGAGGGCCGTGGTCTCGCTCAGGGCGGCAACCAATTGGGTGTCCGGCGCCGCGTCGAGGATTACAAAAAGGTCGATGGGCTCGATCAGATTGGCGTTGACCACGATGGAGGCAGGCATCTGTACCACGGCTTCCACGGCGTCGGCCCCTTGCACGGTCATGACGCGTTGGCTGGCACTGACGGTTTCGAAGGATTCCACGTGCAGGTCGGCGACGATGCCGTCAAAGGGGGCAAAGAGCGTGGAGTCTTTCAGGTCCTTTTCTGCGGAGTCCCAATTGGCCCTTGCGATATCGGCTTTCGCCTTACGCTGATCATAGACGCTGCGGGCAATATTGCCCCGCTGGATCAGCTCCCGGGCGCGTGCAAAGTCGTCGCGGGCCTGCTCATATTCAGCCCGCGCCGCGGTGACCGCGTTTTTGAAACTGCGTTGATCCAATTGTGCCAATTGCTGGCCGGCCTTGACCTCGTCCCCTTCGGACAAGGTGATCTCCTGCAACTGGCCAGACACTTGGAACGCCATGACCGTCGTCTCGGCGGAGCCAACGACCATCGGCAGACGGAAAGAATGAATTGTTGTGCTTTGCGTAACCTCAAAGATCTTTGCGGGACGCACACTCGGGCCCGTCGGTTCAGGCATCTCGTCGCTGCAGGCGGCCAGTGAGGTCGCAACAACAAATATGCACAAAGACTTTTTGAACTGCATGGCTTCATCCTCTGCCAATTCTGGACGGTCGTTGCCTAACACGGTTTCCCGGTTGAATCCCTTTCTTCACCCACGTTCCGCGACAAACAAGCAAAAAAACCTCCGCGCGGTCATTCGAGCGGCGCGGAGGTGCGGTCAATCACTGATCTGTCGCCAGGAGCTTAGCATAGACGCTAGCACGGAAGGTCAAAGGGCAGGAAGCGACGTGGGCAGACAAATCATGCCATTCTCGGTGCTCGCCTGGCGTGAAATGTCCTTGCATTCAGTCTTGGCTCATTGAGGCGGGGTTTTCGAGACGGCCGAGCGCTGGCGCGCGCCCTCATCAAACGTTCGACCCAAAAAGCGCCGCTCGAACCACGAGGACTGTTCGTCAGGGCCCCTCGTCAGCGAAATCGTCCTCGCTGACCAGGCCGTTGGCTGAATCGGACTGTCCGGGCCAAACCCGGTCCGGACTGGGGATTTTTCTGTCCGGACAGGGGCTGGAAAGGGGGGAAACGTTTTCGGCGGTTCTTGGCTTACCGCGCTCAAGGCCGGCGAGGGTCAGATCCCTCAACCATAGGATCGGGGCAGTTCAATCGTCACGGCGGCCTGGGCTGCAATGCCTTCGCGGCGACCGGTAAAGCCCAACTGCTCCGTCGTCGTGGCTTTCACGCTGACCCGGTCCGGGGTCACGCCCACAATGTCCGCAATGCGCTGGGTGATGGCGTCCCGGTGGGGGCCAATCTTCGGGCGCTCGCAGATCAGGGTCAGGTCGAGATGGACGAGCCGTCCGCCACGGCCCCGCAGGCGTTCCACCGCATAGATGAGAAACTGGTCCGAGGCCGCCCCTTTCCACTGGGGATCGGATGGCGGGAAGTGCTGACCGATATCCCCGTCCACCATCGCGCCGAACAGGGCGTCCGTCAGGGCATGGAGGCCCACATCGGCATCGGAATGGCCTTTCAGCTTGGCATCATGGGCAATCTCGACACCGCCCAGGATCACGGCATTGCCCGGTTCGAAGGCATGGACATCAAAGCCGAGCCCGGTCCGGGATTCCCATTGGGGCATGGCATCGGGTGCCTGTGAGGTCCGGGTTTCGGTCATGAGTCGCTCCGCAAACTGAAAATCATCCGGTGTTGTAATCTTGATGTTCTGGTCCGAGCCCCGGACAAGGGCAACGCCAAGGCCCGCCGCCTCCGCCACGGCCGCATCATCCGTCAGCTCCCGGTCCGCCGCCTGGCGATGGGCGTCCAAAATGGCGCCATAGGCAAAGCCCTGGGGGGTTTGGGCGCGCCAGAGAGTTTCCCGGGGCACGGTTTCGCAAATGAGGGGCGTTGCATCGCTCTGATGAGCCCGCGTCGTCGCACCGGTGCGCTTGATGGTATCGGAGGCGGGAAGGGCGGCAATTGCTCCTGGATGGCTCTTGAGGGCGTCCAGAACCCGATTGATGGTGTCGGCATCGGTCAGTGGCCGCGCACCGTCCTGGATCAGAACCCGCTCAGGGCTGCGATCCTCCAGGCTCTTCAACCCAAGAAAAACCGATTCCTGGCGCGTTGCGCCGCCATCCACGGGATCGAGCACGGCCAAATCCGTTACCGCCGCATCATAAAGTCCCCGGTCGTCTGGATGGATCACGACCCGAACCGCATCCACGGCCCCATGGTCCAAGAACGCCCGCACGGTGTGGCGCAGAACCGGCTCTCCAGCCACGTCTCGGTATTGTTTCGGCATGCCGCCGCCAGCCCGAATGCCCCGTCCGGCCGCGACGATCAAAGCCACCGTGCCGCCCATCACTCACCCATCCCTTCCTCTCGTTAGAGGCGCCGCGCCGGCGCCCGAATGGTCGATCTTGGTGGGGACCCTGGTCCAAGGTTTGGCAATGCGCAAGATCTGCAGGCGAGCCCAGCCGGTTGGGCTGGCGCTCGGGATGTGGCATGTGAAGGGCTGTGTTCCCTTTATCTCACTGGCCGGCGTAATGACCTCTGACCCCAATCCCTCCAGTTCTGTTGCCATGACCAAACGTGCGCCTTTGCAGATCGGGCCTGTCTCGCTGGAGAGCCGGGTGATCCTTGCCCCCATGTCCGGGATCACGGATCTGCCGTTCCGCCGGGCCGTACGCCGGTTCGGTCCGGACCTTGTGGTCACGGAAATGGTGGCCAGTGAGGAGCGCTGCAGAGAGCGGTTTGAGTCGTTGCGCCGGGCTAAGGGCAGCGGGGACGTGGAGCCCGTGGCCGTCCAACTCGCCGGCCGGGAAGCGCGTTGGATGGGCGAGGCGGCCCGCCTTGAGGAGGCGGCCGGCGCGCGGCTGATCGATATCAATATGGGGTGTCCGGCGCGAAAAGTGACCGGCGGCCAGTCCGGCTCTGCTCTGATGCGCGATCTCGACCACGCCTTGACCCTGATCGACGCGACCGTGAAGGCCGTGCGGGTGCCCGTAACCTTGAAAATGCGTATGGGCTGGGATCATCAGAGCCTCAATGCGCCTGATCTCGCCCGCCGTGCCCAAGACGCCGGCGTGCAGATGATCACCGTGCATGGGCGCACCCGCTGTCAGTTCTACACGGGCATCGCAGACTGGGATTTCGTTGCGCGGGTGAAGGCGGCCGTCTCCGTCCCCGTGGCCGTCAATGGCGATATCACCTCGACGCAAGCGGCCGTTGAAGCCTTGGAACGCTCGGGCGCGGATGCGGTCATGATCGGCCGGGGTGCCCAGGGGCGTCCTTGGCTCCTTTCCCAAACCGCAGCGGTTATCGATGGCAGGGCCCCTGCCGCGGACCCTGAGCAGGCAGTCATCCACGAGGTCATGGCAGCACAGTATGAGGAGACTTTGTCCCTCTACGGAGAGACTGTCGGGTTGCGCACGGCGCGCAAGCATTTGGGCTGGTATTTGGAGCGCCTGCCCGGTGGTGAAATCGTCCGGGACGAGATCTTTCGGCTCGACCAGCCGCGTTCCGTTCTTGAGCGGCTTGAGCGCTTCTTCGCGGGCTGTGACGCTGACGGCGCCGAGCGCCGGGCGGCCTGAGGCTTTGGAGCCCACATCATGGATCCGCCAGGGCCGCAAAAACCCCAAGAGTCGTTTCGCCTGCCTTGGCTTCTGGAGGGACCATCAGAAGCGGCTCAGACGCTGCGGCGGCAATTCGCCGAGCAGGTCCGTGCCCGTCGGGATCTGCTGGTTGTGGGCGAGAATGGCACGGGAAAAGGGCTCCTTGCCCGGGCGATCCATGAGGGTAGCCTTCATGCGGCGCACAGCCAGCACGTGGCGCCCTTCGTCGAGGTGCGTCTTGCAGCCGGTTCCGACGGTGATCCCCAAACCGATTTCCGGGACCGTCTGCTCGGGTCCGATGCTGAAGGGCTCAACAGGTCCGGCTGGATCGACGCGGCCCGAGGCGGAACGCTTTTCCTTCGGGGGCTGGGGACCCAGACCTTGGATTGGGACACCCTGATCCGGGACGTGCTTGACCACTGCCGGGCCACGCCGCCACAGGATACTGGATCCGAGGGTGCGGTCAGGGTAATCGGTGCTGCCCTTGCCGGCCCTGGCGCATGGACCATGGGCGGAAGCGATGGCCCGCTGGCCCGTTTCGATGGTGGCTGTGTCGTGTTGCCCCCTTTGCGGGACCGCTTGGATGATCTGGCCACCTTGGTTGGCCGGCTGCACAGCCGGATGGTGCGCGGCCCGATGGCGGAGCCCCTGGAGGCGGATGCCCTTGCGGTTTTGGCGACATATGAATGGCCTGGAAATCTCTGGGAACTCGCCCTCGTCGTGCGTTGGCTTGTCGTCAATCGCGGCAATGGCCCGCCCGATGCCGTGACAACGGAAAAGGCCCTTTCGGCGGCGGGGGCCTGGGCCGACCTTTCCACCAGTCCCGGCGAAACGGTGCTGGGCGCCGAGCCTGGCACTTTGCGCGGCGCCGTGGAGAGCCATCTGCGCCGTTATTTCGCGTGGCATGGCGATGATCTGCCGCCGCCGGGCCTTTACGATCGCATTCTTAAAGAGGTCGAGCGGCCCTTGCTGGAAGCATGCTTGCTGGCCACCGGCGGGAATCAACTCAAGGCTGCAGAGATCCTTGGCCTGAATCGCAATACTTTGCGCAAGAAAATCAAAGAACTGGGCATTTGCATGCAAAGATCGTAAGTTTTCGACTCCCGTCTCCATCGAGGGTGTCGCATATTCGCAACAGGTGTGGTACGCGATAGAACGCACGGATGTTATTTTGGCTGGCCCGATCGGCACCGCTTTTGGTGTCCCAGCCCGGCCTCCTCTTTGGGCCAGAACCGACCTTCGGCCTATCGTGCTTTCTGAATGAGTGAACTCCATGGACAGACCGTCGGCATCGCAACAAGAGCAAATGCAAGATCAGATGCCCGCCATTGGGGCGTCCCATCGGGGCCGTCCACTGTCGCGCGCATGGAATCGGGCACAGGGTCGGTCGCGTTCCACCACTCCCTTTGGTCATCAGCTCCGTGACGGCGTGTTCTCCCTGGCCGATCGGGTAACACGGCGCCCGGGCAGTGCCGCGAGACTTTGGGCGCGCATCCGCGCATCGCGCATCTCGACCGTGCTGCTGAGTGGTCTCCTCTCCGTCGGCTTTTTGGTTTTCTACATTTTCGTCTTTGTTGCAGTCGCCAGGATCGTTCCGGAATTCAAGATCGACAGCTGGGGAAGCATGTCGGAAGTGCTTCTCGGCCTAGCTGGGCTGGGTTTCATCGCCGTTCTGACATGGGTGATGTTCCGCTTATTTGCCGGCTCCCATCGGGACCGGCCCGGCGTGCGCATGTCTGCCGACTTTGTCGTGCAATTCAGCTTGATCGCCATGATCCCCATCGTCACGACCGGGATCTTTGCCACCTTCCTCTATCTCGGCATCCAGTCGCTGTTCTCCGATGAGACCCGTGCGATCTATGACGATGCGGTCACGGTTGCTGGGGCTTATGCGCAGGAGGCGGAAGACGGGCTGAAGCAAACTGCGCTGGTTTTTGTCGAGCAGCTTAAGACCTACAAGGACGTTATTGGTACAGACTCTGAGTCCTTCCAGGCTTTGCTGAAGGGTCAGGCTGAGCTTTTGGGTCTGGAGGCGGTCTATATCACGGACGACGACAACGTTACCTTAGAGGGCTACACGGCCGGGCTGGAACGTGGGGACAAGGACGACTTCTCTCTCTCGTCGGAAGTGTTCAGCCAGGCGGACAAGGCCCGCACGCCCGTCGTGCGCCCCAACACCTGGCAGGATCAGTTGCGCGCGGTCACACGGTTGGATCCGATCGAAGGAAGACCATCGCTTTATCTCGTTTTGGTCCGGTCGATCGACCCCCAACTCTTCGGCAAAAGCGATAACGCCGGCTCGTTCTGGACTCGGTATGAAAAATTCGAGCAGAGCCGGTCCGGCCTGACCTTCATCTATATCCTGGCTTTCGTGGTCAGCGGGACAGTTGTGCTGTCCGTGTCGGTCGCCTATGCCATGCATCTTTCGACACGCGTCGCGCGTCCCTTGAGCGAGCTTGCCAGCGCCGCGAGCCGGATCTCGCAAGGGGATCTCGCGGCCCGGGTTTCGGTCGGCCCCGGGGATGATGAAATGGCAACTCTGGGCCACACCTTCAATGACATGGCCACCGATCTCCAGCATCAGCGTGACGAACTGATCTCCGCTAACCGACAGTCCGACCAAAGACGGCGCTTTACCGAAGCGGTGCTCTCTGGCGTCACCGCCGGCGTGATTGGTCTCGATTGGCGGGGCACCGTCACCCTGGTGAACAAGTCTGCCTGCACCATGCTGGAGCGGCAGTCCAGCGATCTGTTGGGCCATAGTCTTGCCGATGCGGTCCCGGAACTTGGCCAACTGATCCAGGAGACGACCTTCGGTGACGAGCCCTTGGTGCACGGTAATCTCGACATCACGGTCGAAGGGGGAACGCGCAACCTCATGGTCCGGATCACAAGCGATCCCAGCGCGGAAGACTCCCAGGACTTCGTCGTGACCTTCGATGATGTGACCGATCTGGTGTCAGCCCAGCGCATGTCCGCCTGGGCCGATGTGGCCCGGCGTATTGCCCATGAGATCCGCAATCCTCTGACCCCCATCCAGTTGTCGGCGGAACGGCTCAAGCGCAAATATGCCAAAGAGGTGGTCACCCAGCCGGAAGTCTTTGAGCAGTGTACGGAGACAATTATCCGGCAGGTGGGCGATATCGGGCGGATGGTTGATGAATTCTCGTCCTTTGCGCGCATGCCCGGGGCAGTGATCCGGCATGAAGATATCTGCGAACTGGCTCGCCAGACCATTTTCCTGCAGCGTGTGGGCAATCCGGACATCGAATTCGTGCCCGACATGCCTGAAAACCCGATTGTCGTCGAATGCGACGGGCGGCAGATCAGCCAGGCCTTGATCAACCTCCTGAAGAACGCCGTTGAGGCCATCGATCGGCGCCAGGAGCAGGACGGCGAATTGGCCGACCGGGGGAGGGTCGGTGTCAAGGTGGCATCTGATCAGGGACGGGTCGAAGTGACCGTGACGGACAATGGGTGTGGTCTGCCCAAGGATGACCGGCATCGGCTGACCGAGCCCTATATCACGCACCGGGTCAAAGGAACGGGACTCGGACTGGCGATCGTCAAGAAAATTATGGAGGACCATAACGGCACCTTGAAGCTGTCGGATGCGGTCAAGGAAGGAAAGCCCTGTGGCGCCGTCATCCGCTTGAGTTTCCCCATGCTCAGGCCCATGACGTAGGCGAACGGATTCACGAATGAGTTCTGATGTACTGATTGTCGACGACGAAGAGGATATTCGGGAACTGGTCTCCGGCATCCTGAAGGATGAGGGGCATTCCACCCGTGTGGCCAGCACCGCGGAGGAGGCTCAGGCCGCCATCCGCAGTCGTGTGCCGTCCTTGCTGCTCCTTGACGTATGGCTGATCGGCAGTACCGTCGACGGCATTGAGCTGCTTGAAAAGATCAAGGCGGAGCATCCAGACCTGCCCGTCATTATCATCTCCGGACACGGAACGATTGAGACGGCTGTCGCGGCCATCAAGATGGGCGCCTATGACTTTGTCGAAAAGCCCTTCAAGGCCGACCGTATCATCCTGGTGGTGGAGCGGGCGCTTGAGACCCGGGAGCTGCGGCGGGAAAACCGGGACCTGAAAGTGCGGGTCGGCGGCGAGGATGACCTCGTTGGCCATTCACCCACCATGAGCCAGCTGCGCCAGACCATCGAGCGGGTCGCCCCGACAAACAGTCGTGTGCTGATCAGCGGCCCGTCGGGCTGTGGCAAGGAGCTGGTTGCAAGGCAGATTCACCGCAAATCCCGCCGGGCTGCCGGCCGCTTTGTGGCCATCAATGCCGCGACCATGTCGCCCGAGCGCATGGAAATCGAACTCTTCGGTGTTGAGGGCACGGAGGAACGGCCCCATAAAGTCGGCGCCCTTGAACAGGCCCATGGCGGCACACTCTATATCGACGAAGTTGCCGACATGCCCCTTGAGACACAGGGCAAGATCCTTCGGGTTTTGGTGGAGCAGACCTTCCGGCGCGTGGGCGGCGGCCCGCTGGTGCAGGTGGATGTGCGGGTCATGAGTTCGACATGCCGTCAGCTCCAGGACGAGATCGCCCATGGCCGGTTCCGCCAGGACCTGTTCCACCGGCTAAATGTGGTGCCGGTCAAGGTTCCAAGTCTGGCTGAACGGCGTGAGGATGTGCCCCGTCTGGTGGATTATTTTCTGGATCGGCTCGTGACCACGGCCGGCCTGCCCCGACGGGATATTGGCGATGATACGATGGCCGCGCTCCAGGCCCATAACTGGCCCGGAAATGTCCGTGAGCTGCGCAATACCGTGGAGCGTCTCTTGATCCTGTCTTCGGAGGGAGAGGACAGTGTCATCACGGCTGATCTTCTGCCAACGGAAGTGGGCAGCTCCACACCCAGCATAACCCATGGCGCAGGGCCTGAGCATATCATCTCGCTGCCTTTGCGTGAGGCACGGGAAGTGTTCGAGCGGGAATATCTCATTGCGCAGATTAACCGGTTCGGTGGCAACATCTCGCGTACGGCAAATTTTATCGGGATGGAACGCTCCGCATTGCATCGCAAACTCAAATCCCTGGGCATTGTAAACCCGGCCGGGCGCGGCGGCATTGAGGAGTGATGCTGCGGGGGCTGAAGCGCCACTGCTTTAAGACACCCGTCTTTCGGCGTGGAAAGGGCGCGCGAATATGAAGGTCATCATTTGCGGGGCGGGCCGGGTCGGCTCAGGCATTGCCCGGCATCTTGCCGCCGAAAACAACGACGTCACGGTCATTGATCTTGACCCTGTTCTGGTCCAACGGCTCCAGGAAAACCTGGACGTGCGCGGTCTTGTCGGCCATGGGGCGCATCCGGAGATTCTGCAGAGGGCAGGGGCGGTGGATGCGGACATGCTCATCGCTGTCACCCAGTCCGATGAGACCAATATGATCGCGACCCAGGTCGCCCATTCCCTCTTCACCGTGCCGCGAAAAATTGCCCGCGTCCGGGCCCAGGCCTATCTGGCGGCTGAATGGCAAAGGCTGTTCAGCCATGATCACATGCCCATCGACGTGATCATTTCGCCCGAACGGGAGGTGGGCAAGGCGGTGTTGCGCCGGTTGCGGGTTCCGGGCGCCTTCGAAACGGTGGACTTTGCCAATGGCAAGGTGCAGATGGTTGGTGTCCGGATCCAGGCGGGATCGCCGGTGTCCAACACGCCCCTCGAGCAGCTTCGCGAAACCTTTCCGGGACGACGTTTTACGGTCATGGCGATCAGCCGGTCCGGACGGTTTTTCGTTCCGGCCCAGAGCGATCCCATCGAGGAGGGCGACGATGTCTATTTCGTCGCGCCGCGGGAGGAGGTGGAAGCCACGCTCCGGCTTTTCGGTCACGAGGAGCAGGAGGCGCACCGGGTCATTATTGTTGGTGGGGGGAATATCGGGGTCTATGTGGCCCAGGGGCTGGAAAAGCGCCACCGGGCGAAGGTCAAACTCATCGAACGGTCCAAGGCGCGGGCCGAACGGGCCGCCGATGATCTGGGCCGCACTGTGGTTTTGTTGGGCAGCGGCCTCGATGAAGCCATCCTGAAGGAGGCCTCCGTTGAGGAAACGGAGACCGTGGTGACGGTCACCAATGACGATGAGGTCAATATCCTGACCTCGCTTATGGCCCGAAAATTGGGCGCCAAGAGAACCATCACCCTGGTGAACGAGCAGGGCTATGGTGACCTCGTGAACTCCCTTGAAATCGGCGCCTTCATTGATCCCCGGGCCACGACGGTCTCAACCATCCTGCAATATGTGCGTCGGGGGCGGATCAAGGGGCTCCATTCCATCGGGTCCGGAGCCGGCGAGGTGATCGAGGCCGAAGCACTGGAAACGTCGGAACTCGTCGACCGTCCCCTGGGCGAGGCGAAGCTCAGTCCGGGCATTGTAATTGGCATTATCGTTCGCGGAGATGAGGTCTTTGCACCGGATAAGCATTTTGTCGTGCGTAGAGGAGACCAGGTGGTGGTCTTTGCCACCCGTGAGATGGTCAAAAAAGCGGAACAGATGTTCCGCGTGAGCCTGGAATTCTTCGGCTGACGGATCCGCCGCGCTGCAAGTCCGGAGGAACGCGGGACGCAGCCCGCGACCGCGACCTTTGAAACGATCCTTCTCCCCCTTAGTAAGCGCCGCTGCCCCGAACAACGATGACAACCGTGCGCAGCAGGATGTAGAAGTCGAGCCACAGGGACCAGTTGCGGATGTAATCTGTATCAAGACGTTCCTGAACCGTGAGGTCACCATCGCTTCGGGCCGACACCTGCCACAGGCCGGTCAGGCCCGGCGGCACGCTGGCGCGAAGCTCACGGAAGGAGTCGTCGAAGCATTCCAGGTGATATTCCGGAAACGGACGGGGCCCAACCAGGGTCATCTCACCGCGCAGGATGTTGAGGAGCTGGGGAAGCTCGTCAAGGCTCGTTTTGCGCAGGAAATGGCCAACGCCGGGCAGGATGCGCGGATCGTTTTTGAGCTTGAAAAAGGCTTCCCATTCGGCTTTTGCTGCCGGGTTCGCGGCCAGGTGCTCCTCAAGCCGCCGGTCGGCATCCTTATACATGGTGCGCAGCTTGAGCACATTGATGGACCGGTTCGCATAGCCGCGCCGGCGCTGCTGGAAGAACACCGGACCACCATCGACGATTTTGATCCAGATGGCTGCGATGCCGATGATCGGGAGCGCAACCATGGTGGCGGGAATGGTCACCAGGTAATCGACAAAGCGCTTGATCACATAGTTGTGCCGCACCAGCAAATTGTTCCGCACCCGGAGGCCCACGACGGATTGGAAGTCAATGGGCGTGATCCACGCGCTTTGCAGTCCGAACAGATTAGGAATGACGACCACATTCTCAAAATTGAGCGACTGCACCATCTTCGCGGCTGCTTTGCCGTCGAGATCCATCTTGACCAGGACGGCGGTCTTAACCCCAGCATTGGCAAAATCACCCGCCTGATCCAGGCCCCCAAGCACTTCGACGCCGTCATAGTTCCGGCCCCAGGCCTCCCGGTCATCGTCGAGAATAGCGACCGGTTTGAAGCCGAGTTCCGGCCGCCCTTTCATGCTCCGGATCACTTCGGCAGCGCCGTCACCGGCACCGACAACCACAGTGCTCTGCCCCCACATGCCGGCCTTAATCAGGAATTCCCGGACGATGACTTCGAACAGCCAGGGCAGCGCCATGGCAAAAGCCATGGAAAACATCAGGATGCCGCGGGAAATACCGTCATGTTGCTGGAGATAGGCCCAGATGATGAGCACGCTGAATAAGATGAAGGTTGTAATCACCCGCTGGCGCAGACGCATAACCGGGCACACCCCATATCCCGGATAAAAGCCCATGAGTTGGAACGCGATTGGAAGGCCAAGGACACCGACGGAAATGTCCCAATATTGGCTCACATCAATGGTGATGGGCCAAATCGGGTCAAAGGCGAGGCGGGCCAGGGTCGCCAGGAAAACGCAGAGTTCCAGCGCCACAAGGTCCGTCAGCAACATAATGAACCAGGTTGCCCTAAACCGGATTGTGTCACCTTGAGACGCAGCGCGCGCCGAATTCGTATGCTGTCCTGAAATCACATCAATTGACACCGCGCCGGTCCCCACCGTTTGCCCAATTTCCCACGCCGGCTTTCCAAGCCAACGCAGATCACTCCCTGGAGCCGCGCCCGCCAGCGTGTCTCCACCGCCCGCCCGTCATGCCCGTGTCGTGAAGTCGCTTCTTCCCCATACGACACCTGCAGCTTCACCCTCTCAGCATATCAACAAATCAGAGGATCCCGAGACGAACACGGGTAACCATGCACGGTCCGTGCCCGTGCAACGGTGAGAGGCATGACTATTTGTTCACCTCTCCCGCGCCCATGTATCGCGACCTGCCGTCCAGGCCACAAAATACATCCTCTGGTTGATATTCCTGCCTCAAGCCACAGGCCTCGGTATGGAACCAAATCGACGTTTGGGGTGCAAGGGTGTGAATATTAATTCAGCTTGGCGCAGGCCGGTGCAAAAGTAGGCGCAGGATGTCCTACAAACACCGAAAGTCTATAAAGGGCCGCGGGGGATTGTTTGCAAAACCCAGAGAAACCACCCCGGTCCCAGGCACGCATCAAGGCCCAGGCACGCATCGAGGCGCTGGCAGTTTTGCGCAAACTCCGTAATCGCGCGCAAATGCCGTTTTGGTGCGCAGCGCCGTTGTGGCGAGACCCGGTTGGCCTGCTGGCGATGCCTCAGGCGTGGGCATCCCGTTCCATGGGCACCATGGTGGTGGGCGCCCGATGCTCCACAGTCGCGGCTGAGCGCCGTCGTTCCAGGATTTCCGTGCGCATGCCGGCCATTAAAAGCCAGACAAAGAGCCCATTATAGGCCAGGGCCATGATGACAAGCGGCCAGAGCATGTCCGCATGGATGGTCGGCCCGTCGAGGCGCATCACGCTGGCCGGCTGGTGCAGGCTGTTCCACCAGTCCACGGAGAATTTGATGATCGGGATATTGACGAAGCCCACAAGCGCGGTCACGCGGGCCAGCCGGGCTGCGCGCGCCGGGTCCGCGACTTGAGCCCAGATCATCATGTAGCCGACATAAACGAAAAACAGCACCAGGACCGAGGTCAGCCGGGCGTCCCAGACCCACCAGGCGCCCCACATGGGCTTGCCCCACAACGCGCCCGTGGCAAGGGCGAGCAGGGTGAACGCCGCCCCGATTGGCGCGGCGGCGCGGGCCGCGAGATCGGCCAGGGAATGGCGCCAGATGAAGGCCACCGCACTGGCCCCGGCAATGAAGGTGTAGGTGAACATGGCCATCCAGGCCGCCGGCACATGCACATACATAATGCGCACCGAGTGCCCCTGCTGATAATCCTCCGGCGCAAAAACGAGACCCCAGATCAAGCCGGCAGCCAGCGTGATGATGGTGAAGGCCGCGACCCATGGCATGACGATCGTTGCGAAACGGTCGAAGCGGAGCGGATTAGCGAGAACGGTCAGCATGCGTTTCCTCTCGAGAGCAGCCATGTCTTGAACGCCAGCAGCCCGCATCGGCGAGCTGGACTTGTCCCTGCCAGGGCTAGCCTTTTCATTCCACCGATTGGCGCAAGGCCAATGCGCCGAAACCCGGCATGATGATCATAAAGCCGAGGGTCAAGGACAACAAAAGCTTCATATCAGGCGACCAGAAGACGCCACTGCGCACGATTTCGGCATTGGCGCCGACGCCGAAAATCAGGACCGGAATCAGCAAAGGGCCCGATAGGACGAGCATCAAAAAGCTGCCCCCCCGTGCGCCAGCCTTCAAGGCCGCACCGGTGGCACAGGCGAGAACCAGGGCCGGTGTTCCGATCACAAGGGCGAGAGCGGTGGGAATGAGCGCCTGCTGGGGCAGACCGAACATGAGACCCATCAAAGGTGAGGCCAGGATCAATGGCCCGACCGCACTGACCCACAGGGCAGCGGTCTTGGCGAGCACGACCGGCGTCAGGCTCGCGCCCTCGGCAATCAGCGCATCGAGGCTTCCATCCTCCAGGTCGCGCTCAAAGAGGTCGGCGGCGGCGAGCTGGGCGGCCAAAGTTGCGCCGAGCCACACCATGGCCGGTGCGATCTGGGCCTGGAGATCCGGCCTTGGACCCACGGCAAAGGCGCTGAGGCCGATAAACAGCGCGAAAAAAATCATGGCGTTGAGAAAGGCGCCGCCCCCATGGAGGGCCAGTGCCATGTCCCGCCGGAAGACAGCCCAAAACAAGGTGTAGCCGCCCGCCGCTTGGGCCTCGGTGTCGCTCACCGGCCGCTCATGATCGGCGATGATGGCTTCATGTCCCACAGTCATGCCAAACGGCTCCCTCACTCGAAACGCAGGGCCCTTGCCTCAATGGGCAGGACCTTGTGGGTCGCGATAATGGCACTGCCGCCGCGGCTGCGATGGGCCTCAAGCAGCGTTCCGACCAGATGTTCGCTGGCCGTGTCGAGGGCCGCGGTGGGTTCATCCAGGAGCCAGAGACTGCGCGGTGACAGGAGGAGGCGTGCAAGGCAGGCCCGGCGTTGCTGTCCAGCAGACAGGGTGCGTGAGGGTCTGTCTGCGGCATGGCTGAGACCGACCGTCTCCAGCGCTGTCTCGGCACGGTCCTGTGGCACGGTTTCGGTCCGTGCCCAGAAATAGAGATTCTCCAGGGCCGAAAGGTCCGGTTTCAGGGCATTTCGATGGTGAATGAGGCGCAGATGGTCGTGTGGTGCTCCATCCTGCCAGGTCGTTGCCGTGCGCCAGCGCACCGAGCCCGTCGCAATCGGCAGGAGCCCGGCGATCTGTCGCAGCAGGCTCGATTTGCCTACGCCATTGCGGCCATGGATTTCCAGGATGTCCCCCGGCGCAAGGTTGAACCCGACCCCACGGAAAAGGGGCGCCTCGCCCCTGTCGCATCCCAAATCATCCACAGTCAAATATAGTCCGCTCGCCGCCATACGTTTCACGGTCCTGCTCCCTGGGGCGCAATCCGACGGGGCGCAATCCGACGGGGCGCAATCCGACGGGGCGCAATCCGGCCGGTCCGCCGCGGTTGCCATGGCCCGGTTACCGCAGCTTAGTCCCTTGGCGATCTCCACGCATCACTCGCATGGCGAGGGTTCTACCACCGCGAGCAGTTTGCCATGGTGAAACCGGGTCTGCGGTGGCCGATGGACTGCCTCTCATGGCCCGTTTCCACAGATATCTGATTTTCCACATTTCTGGCCCTTTTTCATTTCTCCTTAACTAGTGTAAAATGCCACCCTGGGAACGAACGGTTGGGGGTTCGTCCGGCGGAGTGGGGCTAAATGGCGGACGCTCGGCAATTGTCGGGATCAGATGCGGCGTTTCTTTACTTGGAAATGCCTAGGACGCCCATGCATGTGGGTGTGCTGTGTCTTTATGATCCCTCTTGCGCACCCGGGAACGGCGTGTCTCCGGGTGACATTTACGCCCATATCGAAGCCCGCCTTGATGTTTCCCCCGTCCTGCGACAAAGGCTGCTTCGCGTGCCCATGGGCATGGATCATCCCTATTGGGTGGATGACTCCGTTTTCGATCTCTCCGATCACATCAGCCATATGCGCTTGCCAGAGCCCGGCGACTGGCGGGCCCTATGCGGTCTTGTGGGACGACTTTTGGGTCGCCCGCTTGATCTTGCCAATCCGGCCTGGGAGCTGACCGTTATCGAAGGGCTTGAGCACCTTGAAGGCGCCCCTGAAGGCGCCTTTGCCCTTTTCTGGAAGATTCATCACAGCGCTGCTGATACGGCAGGCGTCATGGATCTCATTGAACGTCTGCATACACCAGAAGCATTGACGGCGACGGTCCATCCGCAGCCATGGTCGCCCGATCCGTCCCCGGATCTCCAGGCCCTGCTTGACAGTGCCCGGGTGCGGGCCCAGGCCCTGCCAATGAAATCACTGGATTTTGTGCGCCGCATGGCGCCCCGCATTGGCGAGACCGTCAAAGCGGTCGGCACGGATGCAATCCAGGCCCGGCTAAAGGCGCCTAAGACCGTCTTTCAGGCCACCGTCTCCGGCAAGCGGACCTTCACGGCACAAATTTTCAGTCTGGATGCCGTTGCCCGAGTGCAGCATGCCGTGCGCGGCGCAACGTTTACGGATGTTTTCCTGACCATCATCGGCGGGGCGCTGCGCAGCTACCTGGCCGAACGGTCTGCTCTTCCCGATGAAGGGCTTCAGACTGCTCTGCCCATTTCCCTCCGTACGCCGGCGGACCGGGGCACGCCGGGTAATCTGCTCACGGTCACGCTGGTTGGTTTGGGCACCGACATTGAGGATCCGCTTGAGCGTTTGGTAGCCATTAACCGATCGAACTATGAAGCGCGTTGCTTCATGGCCGGGATCGGCGCCGCCGAATGCGGCGACATTCTCGATCTGGTCCCGCCGCCGACCCTGTCCATGGCGGCCAAGGCGACCAGCGATTTCGGCGTCACCGGCCATATTTCGAACGCAGTCAACACGATTGTGTCCACGGTGCGCGGATCCCGCCATGCACTTTACTGTGCCGGCGCCCGCTGCGACATGTCCTTCGTGGCCATGCCCGTGCCGAACGGCGTCGGGCTTGTCCACAGTGTGAACACGTATGGGGCCGCCATCACCATTTCGGCTACCGCGTGCCGCGAACTGCTTTCGGACCCTGAGCGTTACGCGGCCTGTTTGGCGGAGTCATTTGCGTCTCTTGAGGCCGCCTTAAACCGTTCAGGGACAGGACCCGCCGTGGATGATCTGTCTGCGGCTTTTGACGACGACTGGAGGGACTTGAAAATGGTTGACTTTCCCCTTGGCAACGATGTGGAGAAGCTGCTGGACCGCATGCAGGCCAGCATGGAATCCATGAAGGACACCCTGCGCCGGTCTTCGGCGGCCTTTGATCAGAACCAGCGCAAAATGAGCAATCTGGTCCTGGCGCAAGCCGAAGAAAACCTGCGCGCCAATTTTGATGCCATGCGGACCATCATGGTATCGAAGGATCCACAGACGGCCATGCGCGCTCAAGGGGAAGCCGTGCGGGCCGCTTTCGAACGCAGCCTCGGCCAGGTGCGCGAGCTGAGCCAGATGGTTGAAGCAGCCCAGGATTCAGTGGCTGTCGATATGGGCCTGTTCTCCCCGTCCCTGCGCAGCGCGAGCGATTTCTTCGCCCAGCTCCGCAATGCCAATAGCCGGGTGGTGCCCGACGATATCTCCGGGCAGATCGAGCGTTATCTCGACTCCATGCAAGACGCCATGAATGAGATGCGCGAATCCATGCGTGATGTGCGGGGCAATCTCGATGTCAGCCAGCAGCAGATGATGTCCCTGGTCCTGACCCATGCCCGGGAAAATCTGGACACGACCTATGAAGCGATGAACCGCATCCTGGGTTCGAAGGATCCGATGGATGCCATGCGGGTTCAGGCTGCAGCTGTCCAAGACGCCATCGAGCGCGGCGTGAACCAGGTTCGCCAGGTCAATGCTCTGCTGTCCGACAATGGTCAGGCGGCTTTCGAGCCGATCCGCGATTTCTATGCCCAGCTCGGCAATTCCAGCGACTTCTTCTCCCGCCTCAACAACACTGCGGGCGGCTTCGGCTTCCCGGCGTCGGGCAGCTTTGGAAGCTTCGGAAGCGGCGCACCCACGACTCCGATGGGCGCTGTGAACCCGGCCGAAGTCCAAAAGATGATGGACTCGATGCAGTCCAATATGCGCGATCTGCAGACGGCCCTTCAAAAGTCCGGTGCCAGCATGACGGAAAGCCAGCGGGAAATCGCCGAGCTTCTCATGAACCATGCCCGTGAGAACCTCGAAGAAAGCATGCGCGCCCTGCAGGGTGTGGCCCAGTCCGGCGATCTTGCAGACTCCCTGCGCCTTCAGGGGTCCGCCCTTCGGGACTCCATGCAGCGGAACATGCGCCAGATCCGCGAAGTGACCGAGAAGGTCAATGCGGTCAGTCAGGACGCCATGAAGCCGCTTGGCGATTTTTTTGAGCAGCTGCGCCAGGCCAGTGAGGCTTTTGCCCGCCTTTCACCTTTCGATCGCAACGACAAATAAGTCCTTGTGCTGAAGGGCATATGTTCTGGAGAAAGGCGGTCCGGCATAGCCGGGCCGCCTTTTGCTTTTCACGGGCATGGTTCCGCAACCATGGTCCGACACACCTTGCCATGGCCTATACGGAGGATCGGTCTGCGGCCGGGCCAGTGGCTTTTGTGGTTGTAGCCGCCGGCAAGTGATGCTCAGCTCATTTTACCATCCGACCACAGAAGGCTGACGGGTAGGGCGATGCGGCCTTGTCCTAGCCTCACTTTCTGAACACCCAGGTAAAAGACGATTCCCGTGAAGCGGTGGGCCTTTGCGGGACCTGCATTGGCGAACCAGTCGAGATGCTTGAAATCCGTGGTGCGCACGACCGTGGCCGCCTTCACTTCAATGCCGATCAGGTGCCGGCCCGCTTCCACCAGAATATCGATCTCACGGCGATCAGCACTGCGCCAATGGTAAAGGCGCATCTCTGTCTCCTGGAACGCCAGCATGCGCAGGATTTCGTTAAAGACGAAGCTCTCCACCAGACCGCCAAGCGCAGTCGGATCATTGTCCACATCGAAGGTCGCGGCGTTCATGCGCCGCAGGGCACTGGTGATACCCGTATCCACCATATGAAATTTGGCGTTCTTGATCTCCCGCCGGCTTTCTCCTGATGTCCATGCGCCAAGTTTGATGACGAGGGAGAGGCGCATCAGGACATCAAGATATTGATCGACGGTTTCCCTCTTGATCCCGAGCAGTTTCGACAGTTCCGAGACATTCACTTCTGCGCCCGTGCGGACGGCCATCTGATCAATCAGCATACGCAGCTTATCTGTCTTGCGGATTTTCAGGATATCGGCCACATCCCGGTCGACCACGGCGTCCACATAATCCCGATAAAGACGTTGGCGCGAGCGGTGCGGCAGATCTCGGGTTTCGGGAAAGCCGCCCGCCAGGATCAGTTCGATATAGTCTGCTCGGTCTAGGGGGTCCGGGTCACCCAGGTCATCTATAGAGGGTTCTGGATTCAAGGCCCAGTCAAGGATCCGGCATAAAGGGCGTCTTTTGGTTTCGGCAACGGTGAGTGGCCACAGCTTGATCGTCTGCATGCGTCCAGCGAGCGAATCCGTCACCTCGGCGGTGGTGAAGACATTGGAGGAGCCGGTCAGGAGGAACTGACCCTTTCGCGGATTGGCATCCACCTTGGCCTTGATGGCAAGGGCAAGGCTATTGGAACGCTGCGCTTCGTCAATGATCAGAGGACGGTCTTTCAAATCAGCCGTCAGGCTGGCGAGATGGGCGTCTGGATCGGCTTCGATGGCGTCGAGTGTCGTTCGGTCATCAAGGGTGATGTATTTGCCATCGGTGAAGAGGTCGCGCACCAGCGTGGTCTTTCCCGTCTGACGCGGCCCGATCAGATTGACCACGCGGGATGTGGCGAGGGCCTCCTGAAGCTCGGTCACCATATGGCGCGGCAGATAGCTGTTCTGTCCGGTCATGGCGGGGCTCCTGGGGCGCTTTTTTGTCGGTTCTCTGTCCTATAAGGCAGGAATAATTTGAACGCCAGCAGTTTCACAGATTGTCCGTTTGACGCGCGGTAAAGTACCATTATTGCTCTCACCATTTGTCCGTTTTCCTATGCGGAAAAGCTCCATTTTCTATGCCACCACCTGCACGGCCGGCATGGGCAGTGACCGTGTCTCCCATCCAGGCAATGTTCTAACGGGTTAAGGACTGGATCTGCCCAGCAGTCGCTGGCGCGGGTGCCTTGCCTTTTAAATTGGGAATAGGAGTGTGGGAAGCTTCACGATTTGTCCGTTTGAAACTTGATGAAATGACCTATAGATAGCAGATATCGCTCCATAATTTGTCCATTTGGCCAATCGCGAATTGACCGTTTCACTTAGGATCAAATGACCAAAAATGAATCCAGGAAACCCATTATCTGTACGATAGAATTTCGATAAATTGTCCGTTAGATATCGCACAAATTGACCGTTATTTTGAGGTCTTGGCCCCGGAATATGCCGGTTACAGCCTGCTCAGGGGACGCGCCGGCCCTTGCCTTTCCGGACCGGGGGCCGGACAAAGGGGCACAAAACCAAGCTGCGAAAGGGCACGCCATGGCCACCAACCCGTTCAATGACGACCGTTTTGTGGAGATCCAGGAAGTCGGGCCCCGGGATGGCCTCCAGAACGAGGCGGTCGAGGTCTCCACCGCGGACAAGATCCAGTTTGTAAACGGATGTGTTACGGCCGGCATCACCCGCATCGAAGTGGCCAGTTTCGTCAACCCAAAGCGCGTGCCCCGAATGGCGGACGGCGATGCCGTGATCGCAGGCCTTCCGCCGGCGGACGGAGTCATTTATTCGGGGCTCGTTCTGAACGAGCGGGGCCTGGAGCGGGCCAAGGGCAAGGCCATTCAAGAAATCGGCGTTGTTGCCGTCTCAAGCGATGCCTTCGGGATCGCCAATCAGAAACAGACCTCCGCTGAAAGCGTTGAGATGGTCTGCCAGGTGATCAAAGGGGCTCAGGAGGCTGGGCTGCGCACCGTGGCTGTCATCTCCACAGCGTTCGGATGCCCTTATGAAGGCGTCGTGCCCCAATCCCGGGTCATCGACATTGTGCGCCACTTGGCCGACGCTCAGCCGACGGAAATCACCCTTGCCGACACGATCGGAGCGGCTGTGCCCACCCAGGTCCGGGACCTTGTCATCGCGGCCCAGGAGGTTGCCCCGCGCATGCCCCTCCGCTGCCATTTCCACAACACGCGAAATACTGGACTTGCCAATATCTTTGCGGCGTTGGAGGTGGGCATCCGGCGGTTCGACTCGAGCCTGGGGGGCATTGGTGGCTGTCCCTTCGCACCGAAAGCCACGGGCAATGTGCCCACGGAAGATGTCGTTCACATGGTGGAGGCTTGCGGATATCGCACAGGCCTTGATCTGCCGAAACTGATCGAGCACAGCCACTGGCTCGACGGCGTGCTGGGCCGACCGACCCCTGCGCTTGTCTCCAAGGCCGGCATTTTTCCACCCGCTGACACATTTCCACCCGCTGACACAGGCCTGGGAGGCTGATCCCATGAGGGCGCTGGAGGCCATCACGGTCCTTGATCTAACCCATATGCTGTCAGGGCCTTATGCCGGTATGCTGATGGCGGATATGGGGGCGCGGACGATCAAGGTGGAGCCGCCCGGGCGAGGGGAGGGGACCCGCCGTCTCCTCGAAAAGGATCCGGATCATTCCCGGCTCGGCATGGGCGCCTATTTCCTCACCCTCAATCGCAACAAGCAGTCGGTGGCGATCGATCTCAAGGCGGCGCAGGGGCGGGCGCTCTTTCTGCGCCTTGCGGAAAAGGCTGATGTGGTGCTGAACAATTTCACCGCCGGCGTTCCGGAGCGCCTGGGCATCGACTATGCCGCCCTGTCAGCCGTCAACCCACGGATCATCACTTGTTCGCTCACCGGGTTCGGCGAGACCGGGCCGGGCCGCGACCGGGCCGCCTTCGATCTGGTAGCACAAGGCATGGGCGGCGGCATGTCCGTCACGGGCTATGCCGACGGTGAGCCATTGCGGGCCGGGCTGCCCATTGGGGATCTGGGCGGTGGGCTCTTCGCGGTCATCGGCATTCTGGCTGCTCTTCAGGCCCGCCAGGTCACCGGGCGTGGTCAGCATGTGGATATTTCCATGATGGACGGGCAAATCTCCCTGCTCAATTACATGGCCACCATGCAGATGCTCTCAGGCCGTAATCCGCCGCGTGCCGGCAATGGCCATTTCGTCCATGTTCCCTACAACACCTTCCGCACCAAGACCCGTTATCTGATCCTTGCGGTACTGACGGACGACATTTGGACCCGTGTGGTTGATATTCTGGCTCATGACGATCTGCGCGATCCGCGCTATACCGCTCAGCCCGGACGTCTTGCCGCCAAAGCCGAACTGGAGGCCCAGGTCCAGGCGGTGCTGGAGACGGAGACTTGCGAGCATTGGCTGCCCCGCTTTGAGGCGGCCCGCGTGCCGTGTGCACCAGTCAATGATATCGGCCACGCGATGGATGATCCCCAGACTCTCGCCCGCGCCATGAAGGTCAGTGTTCCGCTGGCAGATGGTTCCAGAGTCGATCAGCCTGGAAATCCCATCAAACTTTCCGAGACCCATGAGGATCGGTTCACGCCGCCGCCGGCCATTGTCGGGGAACACACAGCCGCCATCCTTGCCGAAATGCTGGGGCTGACGGGACGGGAGATTGCGCACCTCGCCGAAACGGGTGTTGTTGGCGTCGCCGATCCTGGGGTCGCACGGCAGGACGCGTAAGGTATGGCCTACGGATGATCTCCGAGAAAAAAAGGAGGGGTCCCCGGCCGGGGTCCCCTCCATCCGTTCATGCGCTTAAGGCCGTCGGGCCGTATTGGGTCTCATAGAGTTGGCGGTAGTGGCCGCCGACTCGGGCCAGAAGCTCCGTATGGGTCCCCTGTTCGACCACGCGGCCGTCCGAGAACACCAGGATCCGGTCCACCATCTGGATCGTGGACAGACGGTGGGCGATCAGGATCGTTGTGCGACCCTGCATCAGGTCACTCATCGCCGCCTGGATATGCTCCTCCGTCACCGAGTCGAGGCTGGATGTGGCCTCGTCCAGGATCAGGATCGGCGCATCGGCCAGGAACGCCCGGGCAATGGCCACCCGCTGACGCTCCCCGCCCGAAAGCTTGACACCCCGTTCACCGACCAGGGTTTCATAGCCATCCGGCAAACCGGCAATGAACTCATGGGCATGGGCCTTGGCTGCTGCCCATTCAATCTCCGCACGGGAGGCATCAGGCCGTCCGTACGCAATGTTCTCGGCCAGACTCCGGTGGAACAGGGCCGGCTCCTGGGGCACGAGCGCAATGCCCTGGCGCAGCGAATGTTGCGTCACGTGCCGGATGTCCTGACCATCAATCAGGATACGCCCATCAGTGACGTCATAAAGCCGTTGCACCAGCTTCACGAAGGTACTCTTGCCGCTCCCGGACTTGCCCACGAGGGCAATCTTCTCCCCAGCCACGATATTGAGGTCGAAGTCCTCATAGACCGCCTTCGACTGGTTAGGATACTGAAAACCCACATCATCGAACGTGATCTGACCATGGCCAATGGTCAACGGGCCCGCATTGGGCGCGTCTTCGACACCAAAATCCTGCTCCTGAAACCGGATCACGTCCTCCATATCGTTGATGGATTTCTGCATGTTGCGGATATGCATGCCGAAATCCCGCAGATAGCCGTTAAGGACGATGTTGGTCGTCAGAACCAAGGTCACCTGCCCCGGCGTGGCCTGGCCGATGGTCCAGTAATAGAGCGTCAGTCCAAGCAACGCGGCCTGGAGCGCCAGAAGCACCATCGACTGCATCAGATAGGCATTGGTGCCCCGATGCCAGGTTCGCAAGACTTTCGCCCGCCAGTCCTCGATGACATCCGCCAAGGTCCTTTCTTCCCGGTCCTCCGCCGCGAAGGCCTTGACGGTGGCGTTACAGGTGATTGCGTCGGCGAACGCCCCGCTAAGCTTTGAGTCCTGGGCGGCGAAGGCCTTGTTGGCCGGCGCCACATAGCTCTTCGACACATAATAGACGAGGACCAGATAAACCACGGTCACCGAACCGATCAGCAGACCCATGATCATCCACTGGGAGGAGAGTATGATCATGGTCCCGAACACCATCAGGGCCGTCGGTATGAACCCGTAATTCAGGGTGTCGCCGAACTCGTCGAAGGACCAGATGCCCCGCGTGATCTTGCGCACGGTTGCACCGGCAAAGCTGTTATTGTGCCAGTCGGTGCTGAAGCGCTGGACCCGGTGGAAGGCGTCACTGCCCAGCCGCATCATGCTGGTACAGGCGACGCGCATCCAAACCTGGTCATGGGAGTAACGCAGGATCACATTGGCGAAGATCGCGGCCAAAAACGCCATCAGTATCCAGTGTGCCGCGTCACCCTCACCGCCGGACGTGCTCCCGGCAATCGCATCGATCAGCTGCCCGGCGAGCCAGGGCTGAATGACCGATGTGAAGGTTACGGCCAGCATGCCCAGGGCCAAAATGGGCAGGGAGACAGGGAACCGGCGCCAATAGGACCAGCAGAACAGAAAGACTTCGCGGAAGCTGATATCCGAGATCCGCTCTTCGTCTTCATGGTCGTCAAAGTCTTCGAAATCGCTCTCGCTCATGGGCTGTCGCACCGCGCACAGGCGGTCCTCCTGATGGAATGAATTGGTTTGGAATGGGGGGACAGGCCGAACGGTCCTCGGCGGATCCGCTGCGCACCACGGGTACAACACAGGCGCAGCGCGTCACATGGGGTGACGCGTATCGTCCGTGATGAACCTATAATGGGGAAAAACGGCGGAGACCGTGCCCGGACCTGTTGGGTTCCCGGGCCATACGGGCATCAAGCTCCGTAGCGATCCCGGGAGGTTTTGAGCATGCTTTCGTGCATGTTTCACCTCCTGATTATCCGCCGACGTGGCGTATGAGTGGAACAATGCCGTCAGCCCAAATCGGATTCAAGCGAAAAGTGTTCGGCGTGGTGAAATTTTTATCCGGTCGCCCCGGTTTTGTTTTTGCCACGTTTTGCAGGCCTGGCCATGTGTTCAAGGTCATAGGTCACTTGGCGCAAGTGAGCCATCATGGATTGGCGGTCCTTCAGATGCTGAAGATCGGCAAACGGAATAGGTGCACCCATATGGGCCGTGATCGTGGTGCCGATCCGGTCTGCCACCTCTTTAAAGAGCAGGGACACGCGAAGGGTCTGGCTCATCTGGCTCGCGAGTTGGAACCACACCCCGTTCTGTCCGGCAAAGTAAATCGGCACGACATCGGCCTTCGCGCCCATGATGAGGCGGGCCGTGAAGGGTTTCCAATCCGGGTCCTCTGCTCTACCGAAGGGGCGCTTGGCCGTGGAGACCGTGCCGCCGGGGAAGACCACGACCACGCCGCCAGCTTTCAGCAGGTCTCGGGCCTCCGCGCGGGAATCGATATTGGTCCGCGTCGCCTCGCGGGTCTCGGCGAAATCGATGGGCAGGAGATAGGGCCGCAATTCCGGCGCCCGATAGAGCACGGAATTGGTGAGGATCTTAAAGTCAGGCCGCACGCCGCACACAAGATAGCTCAGCACAATGCCGTCGAGCACACCGAAGGGATGATTGGCCACCACGACCACCGGGCCGGACCGGGGGAAGCCATCAAGGCCCATCTGGTTGATATTGACCGTCAGGTCCAGATACCGGATGCAGGCCTGCCAGAAAGTTTCTCCCTCGCGCGGATTCGCCCGGTGGTGGAGATACATGGCCTTCAGCCGCGGCTGGCCCGTGGCGTGTTCAATCGCCCGGATCAACAGCCGTTTGAGCTTCCCGTCCTCGGGCGCCGCGTAACTGAAGTAAGGCAGATCATCTTCCGTCTCGAAATCATCGAGCGGCGAAGGCTCGTCACGGGATCCTGAGGCAAAGGGAAAAGACAGGCGGGCCCGATTGGGATCGGCGCGATTGAAGGTGGTCATGTCTGGCCGAGCACCGTCAGGTTGTTTTGTGTCTGCCGGCCCGATTTCCAAGGGATGCCAATGCACCCTGGCGCCGGCGTGAGTCGCCACCATAGGGGGTCCGCCCAGGCAACCGCAAGGCTCGCCCTGCACAGTAAAGACGGCGTGACCAGTTGGAGCATATGGGAGCGGCCCCGACATTCGACCGTCGATGTGCGGCACGCTCTCAAGTCACGCATCAGAGCCAAAAGCACTGCAAGGATCCCTATCGCGGCCGGGACGGGGCGATAAGCGGGGATGTCCTGAGGTTATCACCAATTGCCTCAAGCCGTGGCCAGTCTTGATCCATCAGGTGATAGAAGCGCACATGGTCCCACATGCTGATGAAGTGAAATACTGCATAGGTCGGTGTTTGGGGATCGAGCAGGTCCGCTTGGTCGTTCAGCCAATGGAGGCCCTTGCGGATGACGGTTCGTGCTTTCTTGAACACCGCGACGCCCTTGGTCTTGAGACCCGTGCGTGCGGCAAGCACAAGGCGGGTGCCGGCCGCCATCACTCCATTCATCACGGCCCGGGCGTTCAGGTGCAGCGGATCCATAGTGCGCACTCGTGTGGCAAGTCAGGAATTCCCCCGAATGATCGGCAGGTTCCGTCGCGAATGCCTGACCCAAGAGCCACACGAGCAATATGGTACTTCTGGTGTCGTTTTCTGATCAGAAGTCCGCAGACGGACGCGCCGGGACGTCTTATGCGGACTTCTGATCCACGACACGAGGTCGTGATCATTCGGGTCGTAGCGCCATGACAGGGCCGTTGCGATGTGATCGG
>CAYUYV010000041.1:0-8946 GCA_964449455.1 uncultured Alphaproteobacteria bacterium
AGTTGCCCCAGCGCCAGTTGGATGTTCAGGCCCGCGCGGGCTCGTTTCCCTATGGATTTGCCATTAGCCTGTGGCGTCAAGCGTCTTTGCTGCAGGAGTTGAGTGAGACCATGTCGACCAGAATGGATACGCAAGCCCGCCGCCAGCAGGTGATCGATGCGGCCACGCAGCTGTTCTGGCGCAAGGGCTATGATGCGGTCTCCATCGGCGACATCGTGAAGGCCACGGGCCTTAATCGCTACGCCCTCTATCAAGCCTTTGGCGGCAAGAAAGACCTCTTTATGGCTGTGCTCGACAGTTACATTGAGGATTCGCAGGCCGCCATTCGGCACAGCCTCGAAGACTTGACCCGCGAGCCGATCGACGCCCTGCGCGAGGTCATCGTAGCCAAGATGCTGGATCCCGCCATGTTTCCAGCCGGCTGCCTGATGTGCACCACATCCGTCGATGTGGCCGCCAAGGATGAAGATGTGGCGCGCTACATGGCCAACTGCTCAGCCAGCATCAGTCAGATTTTCATCGAGGCCTACAAGGGTGCCCAGTCTCGGGGCCTCGCCCCCGCCGACGGCAGCCCGGAAGCCTTCGCCGAACTCGCCAATGCGCTCTATTTCTCAACCGGGATGCAAGCGCGTATGGGACGAAGTCGTGTTGACCTGCAAAAGGCCCTCGACACCGTCTGCGACAGCCTGCGCTGGAAACGGGACGCTTGACCTCAGAACAGGCATTCTGATACGCCTGCGCCCATGATTCAGAACACCTGTTCTGATTTCTTTGGCCGTTGGGGAACATGCGCAATGCAAACCGTGCCCGTGAAGACACGCGTTGACCGTTTTGCCGTCCACTTGACCGAGACTGTGCTGCGGTTCCGATGGGCCGTCCTGGCCGGCACCGTCCTCATGGCGATCGCCATTGCCTCCCAGGCCCAATATCTCAGTTTCGGGAACAATTATCGGGTCTTCTTTTCCAAAGAGAACCCGGAACTGACGGCCTTTGAGAATTTTCAGGACACCTACACGAAGAATGACAATGTGTTCTTCTTCCTGCGATCCCGGGACGGCGGCGATGTCTTCAATGCCCGTGTGATGGGCGCTGTGGCCGACCTGACCGAAGGAGGCTGGCAGATCCCCCACTCCATTCGGGTCGATAGTGTCACGAATTTTCAGCACACCTATGCCGAAGGCGACGATCTGATTGTCGAGGATCTGATTGGCGATCCTTCGGCCCTTGATACCGCGGCCTATGCGGAAAAAAAGGCCATTGCGCTGGCCGAGCCGCTGCTGGCCGGTCAGGTGGTCGCGCCGGATTCCACGGCGACAGCTGTCAATGTCATTCTTCAGTATCCCGAAAAGAGCAACACGGAAGTGCCCGACGTGGCCGCGGCCTCGCGCGCGTTGCGGGACCGGATTGCCGAGGCGTATCCGGATCTTGAAATCCGGTTGACCGGAGTCGGCATGCTGAATGTCTCCTTTGCCGAAAGTGGGCAGAAGGACTATTCGAGCCTGGTTCCGGCGATGTTCGGCCTGGTTCTGCTGCTCACCCTGGCCACCGTGCGCTCGATCACCATGACAGTCGCTGTGTTGCTGGTCATCATGCTGTCGATCATGGTGACGGTCGGGTTTGGCGGGATGATGCGCATCGCTCTCACACCGATTTCGCTATCGGCGATCATTGTGGTGCTGACCCTCGCGGTCGCGGATTCGATCCATATCCTCCTGACCATGCGGGGCAATATGCGCCGGGGTCTCGACAAGCGCACGGCGCTGATCGATGCCATGCGGGTCAATTTCCTTGCTGTGGGCGTCACATCGCTGACCACGGTCGTGGGATTCATGGCGCTGAATTCGTCCGATGCGCCGCCTTTCTGGCATTTGGGCAACATGTCCGCCGCAGGCATCGGTGCCGCCTGGTTCTTTTCCATCACGCTGCTTCCGGCGCTGGTCAGTATCCTGCCGGTCCGCGTGGCTGTGTCGCACAGTGGTTCGCCGGGGCAACCGTCCAGCGGCGATGATCTCATGTCCCGCTTTGCCGATATGGTTCTTGCGCGGCGATCTCTTTGTGCCGGGGCCTCGTTGGGTGTTGCGATTTTGCTCATCGCCATGATCCCGCGCCTTGAGTTCAATGATCAGTGGGTCAAGTATTTTGACGAGCGCATCCCCTTCCGGCCCGCCAGTGATCTCACGACAGAATATTTTGGTCTCTATCCGGTGGAGTTCTCGGTGCCTGCGGGCGCGCCCGGCGGCGTCGCCGAGCCTGACTATCTTCGGCGCCTGGAAGCCTTTGCGGACTGGTTGAAGGCTCGTCCTGAGATCACCCATGTCTATTCGATCTCGGACATCATGAAGCGGCTGAACCGCAATCTGCATGCCGATGAGGATGCGTTCTACCGGCTGCCGGATGATCGGGACCTGTCAGCGCAATATCTGCTGCTCTATGAGCTGTCCCTGCCCTACGGCCTGGACCTCAATGACCGGATCAATATCGACAAATCCGCAAGCCGGGTGACGGCCACCCTGGGCAATGTGACAACGGCCGAGACCAAGGCCTTTTTGGCCGCATCCATGGCCTATATCGATGCGCATTTCCCGGACGATTTGCAGCCCGTTCCGACTTCCACCCAGGTCATGTTCACCTTCATCACGGACCGGAATGTCAGCCAGATGATTCAGGGCACGGCTCTCGCCATCCTGGCTATTTCGGTCATCATGGTGCTGACCTTGCGTCACCTGACCCTTGGCCTTTTAAGCCTGGTCCCAAATACCCTTCCCATCTTGACTGCTTTTGGGGCCTGGACGCTGCTCGTCGGACAGATCGGCTTTTCAGTGGCCATTGTAGCGGCGATCAGCCTGGGCATTGTGGTCGATGACACGGTGCATCTGCTCACCAAATATCTGCGGGCCCGGCGTGAGAAGGGCCTCGCCCCACCGGAGGCTGTGCGTTATGCCTTTTCCACTGTGGGGCTCGCGATCCTTGTCAATACGGTCATCCTGGCGGTGGGTTTCAGCCTGCTGACCTTTTCCACTTTCAAGGTGACCGTCGATATGGGCGTGCTAACAGGGCTTTCAATCGTTTTTGCCATGGTGCTGGATTTCCTGTTCCTGCCGGCCCTGCTCATCTGGACGGACCGGACAACCGCGCCCCAAACCTTTGGAGAATCCGATGCTGCACCTGAAACCGTCTCTACTTAAGGCCGCTGCGCTGGTTGGCATTTTGGGGCTCGGCGCGGTGCCGGGTCTTGCCCAGACACCCGAGGAAAAAGGCTTTGAAATCGCCGCACGGTCTGACCGCAGCGACAATGGCTTTGGCAGCTCGACCGTCAGTGCCACCATGGTTCTGCGCAATGCGGCGGGCCAGGAAACCTCGCGCAAACTGCGGTTCCGCACCCTTGAGCGGGCGAGCGAGGATGTGGGCGACAAATCGCTCGTAATCTTCGACACACCGCGCGATGTTCAGGGTACGGCTCTGCTCAGCCATGCCAGGATCCTGGAACCCGATAATCAGTGGCTCTATCTACCAGCCCTGAAACGCGTGAAGCGGATCAGCTCGGCCAACAAATCGGGGCCCTTTGTGGGGTCGGAATTCGCCTTCGAGGATTTCACATCCACGGAGCTCAACAAATATACCTACAGCTATGTGGGCGAGACGGACCTTGATGGCATGAGCGTGGATATCGTCGAGTGGCGGCCGCGCTATGAAAACTCCGGCTACACCCGTCTTCTTGGCTATTATGATCAGGACATCTACCAGGTTCGCAAGGTTGAGTTTTTTGACCGCAAGAACGCCCAACTTAAGACACTGCGTTTCACGGACTACCGGGACTATAACGGGGTTTGGCGGGCCCATCGCTTTGCCATGGTGAACCATCAGACCTCGAAGGAAACGGACATCGTCTATGGGGATTATGATTTCTCCGTGAAGATGGATGACGGGGACTTCGTCCGGGGTGTCTTGCAACGCATCCGTTGAGCCTCGCCAGTATGCGCCGGGTTGAGCATCCTCAGTGCCGGCGCATGACGGATTTGAAATCCATCCGGGAGCCTCTCTCAATGCGATTCATGGCTGGTGTGCTGGCAAGCCTGGTCTGCGCTATGGTGCCCGTCTGGGCCTGTGCGCAGGACAATTGGGAATTCGGCGCAGATCTCGGCTTCGAGGTGCGCAGCTTTTTTGAAGAACCCCGTTTCCCCGACCAGTTCGACACGTTCCAGCCGTCCCTGATCCTCAACGGGGATGTGCGTTTCCGGTCCGACACGGGACGGCATCAGGTCGTTTTCGTGCCCTTCGCACGCTTAGATGGTCAGGACGAGGAGCGCACCCATGTGGATCTGCGCGAGGGCTATTATCGTTATGTCGGGGACGACTTTGAGGTTCTGGTCGGTGCTGCCAAAGTGTTCTGGGGGGTGACGGAAAGTCGGCACCTGGTGGACATTATCAACCAGACTGACGGGGTTGAGGATATCGATGAGGAAGACAAGCTGGGCCAACCCATGGTCAGCCTGTCCCTGATCCGGGATTGGGGAAAGCTTGACCTCTTTATCCTGCCGCGGTTCCGGATCCGAACCTTCCCGGGCTCCAATGGCCGTTTGCGCTTTGATCCCATCATTGCGGCCGATGATCCCTTATTCGAGGATGCCGATGGGCGGTGGAACACGGATTTCGCTGTGCGCTACTCCCACGTTCTGGGCGAAGTGGACTTCGGCGTGAGCTTTTTTTCCGGCACGTCGCGCGAACCCCTCTTTGTGCCGGCGGTCAGCGATGGGGGCAGCCCGGTCTTTCGTCCCCTCTACACAAAGATCAACCAGCTTGGAACGGATATCCAGTACACGAAGGATGCCTGGCTGTTCAAATTCGAGGGCATTTTGCGCGAGGGCCAGGGGGATGTGTTTCCGGCCATGGTGGCCGGCTTTGAATATACCTTTTTCGGGGTCACCCAATCCGGTGCCGATCTCGGCGTGCTGATGGAATATCTTTACGATGACCGGTCCTTCCCGGAAGCACCCGTCACTGTTCAGGACAATGATCTGTTCTACGGCGCCCGTTATGCCCTGAACGACATTCAAGACACCAGCATCCTGGCGGGGTTCGTCACGGATCTGAAGGATGGGTCCACATCCGGCCTTGTCGAGGCGGAACGCCGCTTGGGCCAAAACTGGACCGGCGAGTTGGAAGCCCGGTTCTTTGTGGGCGTGGATGACCGCAATATCCTGAGCGCCTTTTCCCAGGACAGCGTCTTGACCGCTCGCCTCACCCGCTATTTCTGACAGCGCGGATCCCTTCGGCGGATGTCACCTGAGGGGCGGCGGCTGTCGCCAGGTCCGCACGACTTCCATCATCTGGTCCCGCGCAATCCGCCGGCAGAAAAAATCCAGGCAATATTCCTGATACTCGGCCTCATCAAGGCCGGCAATGAACCAGAGCACCGAGGCACCGAACCCAAGCTCATCCGGCTCCTCACCGGTCCCGCGGACAAAATAGGTCTGCTTCAGGCGTCGCGCGAGTTCAGTATAGGTCACGGCGACATTGGGTGCGGGCTCGGACACCAGCTCGCAAACCCGGTCCCAGTCAAAGAAATTGGCAAGCTCTGGATAAGCCGTATCCTGAATGGTCTTTTGAACCTTGCGCAGAAAGCCGAAAAAGGACTGGGCATTCTCACCCGGCGTGCAGCTTATGACGAACCGGGCAACCTGCACCCCTTGAACCGTTTCCTTTTCCACCTGCTCGAAAGCATAGGATGCCTGATCGAGCGCCCGTCGAAATGCCGGCAGGGCCTCAAGGCGCAATCCGTAGCCAGACGAAATATAGTCAATGACATATTTGCGGATCTGGAGCAGGACGCCCAGAAAGACATGTTCAAAAACCGGGGACGGATCCCCCCCCATATTGCGGCCGTGATTGAGAAGCACGAAATCCGCCGGATCAGCAATATTGAGGGCCGCGGTTGCAACCAGATTGCAGTCGAAACCGTCATTCATCCTAATGCGGAGCGGATTGATGTCGTTCCGGGCAAGATCAAAATCATGGGAGTGAACCGTGCGCAGCTCGCGGTTCACAATATAGACATAGGTGTAAGCCGGATCGCCAAGATCTGACAGATCATAAGGCTGCTCGGCATGGAGCGTGAGGACCTCGCCAGGGCCGGTCACAACGGCGGCCATGGATCCCGGCAACGCTTGTAGAAAGGCCGTGATCGCCGGATCGGCCAAGGGCCCATGGCAGACGATCGGAAACGGCTCATTCGTCAGGCGCGCCGGCAAAGGCAACCCTGTTGTCGAAAGCTCCAGCCCCTCAGGAGCATTCTCCGCATCGCAACGCGTCATACTCCACCCCTCTTGCAATCGCTCCCCTTTTGCTGGTGCATCCATTCCCTGGATCCCAGACGCGATGCTGACTGGACCCTTTCTCAGATCTGCGGCGGACGCAAGAGTGGACACCCCGATTTGCCATGGCGGTTTTGCCATGACAGATCGCGCGGCGCTGTCCTAGGGTTCGCCAAGGATTGGGCCCACGACAACACGGGGAGCGAGGTGTTCGAACGGCTAGGCAAACGGATGCCCCGGTTTCCGGGCCTTTCGGCCATCTATGGTCTTGGACTGGTCGCCCTGTTGCTGATCTCAGGGGTTGCGACATGGCAGGGCCTGCGCGATTTCGTTCAGGGGTTGTCCATTGAATCGGGCGCTCTGCCTAGTGATCGCGCCGAGCTTTGGATCCGTGAAGGTCTTGTCGCTTTCCTTGTTTTCACATTCACAATCTTGATGTGGCTCGCGCTGGAAAGTGTTCGGCGCCATGGCCACCCGCTTTCCAGGCTCGGCTACACCATCTTGTATGTCTTTCTCGTCATCTGGTCCGTCGGCTTCGGTTTTGGCTTTTGGTGGAAATATCTCGTGTCGGGCACGACCTCCGCCGCCCAGGTTGAAACCAGTTTTCGCGTGGTCGAACAGGAGATCTTGTCCCAGCAGAGCGCCCTGAGCCAAGTACGAGCGCGCATCGCCAATGCCGCGGCACGATCTGAGACCATGTCGGCCCGGGAAGCCGCGTTCGGCAACACCTGCGAAGGCAAGCCGTCAGCACCAGGCGCAGGCGATCTGACCCGCAACCGGCGAAAATTGTCCGATGACTTTCGCCTTTTGTCCCAGCGTATATCGACGGACTGGATCCGGGAGGTGGAAAGCGACTATGGCGAAATCAGCCGCCGCTTAAGGGCCTTTCGGGCCCAGCCGCCAGCCCTGTCGGACAGCGAGGACGCCCGGCGTCAGGCCTATACGGAACTTGGCAACAGCATTGAGAGTGCTGCCCGCACAATCAACGAGACCACGCGCCGGGCACTCCGTGAGACGCTCGGTGGGCTGGCGCGGCTTGAAGACTATGTGAGCCGGCCCGCCACCGGGCCAACCCTCTCCGTTGGGAACTGGGATGATCCCTCGGGCTATATCTGCAATGACCGGGAACTCGCGGAGCGGATCAGCAGTGCTCGGGATATTGTCCTTGAATCGAGACCATTCGTGGTCTGTCCATTTGAATTCAAGGAAGGTGCGGAAGCCACGGCCTTTGCGGTGATCCGGCTCTGGAGTATTGTCCTGACACCGATCACAGGCTTTTCGGATCTCGTGCCTGGCGGATCCTTGGGCCTCGGATCCTCTGATCTCGGATCATCCGCGCCCGGCTCGACCCCGGGTGTTCCAACGACCGCGGAGCGCCGTGTGCTGGACCTGTTCCAGAGCGAGGCCGTCGCCCAGCGGCGGGAGCAGCGCTGCGGTCGCCAGGCCCGCATTGGTGACTTCGGCAACCGGGACCTTATCGCGTTGTTCGCGGCATTGGGGGTGGATCTTGGCATTCTGATCCTCACCCTGGGCCAGCCACGCCCGCCCCGGGCCCGCGTGCCCATGGACAAACGCACCGAACGCGACGCTTTCCAACGGGAGGTGGCCGACATTGTCGATGCCTCGAACCTGGCCGATGATCCGGGCTTTGAGCGATTTGTGAAGGACAGTTTCCTGGCGGTGGGCCGGGACTATTACGTGGTGATCCTCCATCTGAGTTTGTTCCATACGGAGGATCAGACCATCATCGGCTACACAAGGGCGCTTCAACTCATAGAGGGGATTCTGCGCCTGTTTGATGTGGGCCGGGAGGATCGGGTAACGCCGGATCTTGAGCCCGTTGTGTTGCGCAAGATGCATTTCCTGCTGAACGAATATGCCGGTTTCGAGCCTCGACATGAGGAGACGGCATCCGATGTCATGTTGGTTCGGGTTTCGCCGCTGCCCTATTTCTGGATGATCAAGGTTCTGGGCGATATGGCGAAGGCACGCTCCCAAACGGACACGCCGCAGGAGTTGGACCCCGCGCCAGAGATCCAGCACGCCAAGGCTGCCGAGGAACCTGGGCCCTCCCAGCAAGACCGCTCCGACCAGAAACCATCGGCGCCAAAACCGCAGCCCTTTGAAGAAGCCTTGAAGGACATTTTCAATCCGGACAAATCCGATTCCGACAGAACCTCTTAAGCAAGGTCCGTCCGGAACCGAGAGTGTGGGTAGACAAGGATGGACATTGCCGTAAGGCCCAGACAGGATCGGGATGGCGGTGCTCTGGCCCTGGAAATTCTTCTCCAGGATCAAACAAATGGCGATATTCTGCCGGTGCGCGTGTGGATCAGCATGTGGACGGATGAAAGCCGTCTCTGGCTTGGCTCCCAGGGCTGGTCCCGGGAGCCTTTGTCCCTTGCCCCGTCGCTCGTCCGACATGATGAGCACGGCACGGCTCTTGTGGTTGACAGCACTCTGGCGGGCCGCATTCCAGACGGGGCGGCCCTCACCATCGCCGTGTCGTTGAATGCCGGTGCCGTTGCCCCCAAAACGGTGATCTGGGAGACCGGAGCGGCCCTTGGCCCGGCGCCTGCGGCCTTGGCGCTCACGACCAATTTGCCCCTGGATACATCCCTTGCCGTCCCGGATA
>CAYUYV010000041.1:9046-16895 GCA_964449455.1 uncultured Alphaproteobacteria bacterium
ACCAAAACAGACTTTGGACCAAAACAGACTTTGGACCAAAACAGACTTTGGCGCTCGGGAGGACAACCCATGGACCTAAAGGATCGACTGATTGTGGTGACTGGCGCGGCGAGCGGCATCGGCAAGGCTCTCGCCCACCGGTTTAAGGCGGAAGGTGCGCGCCTCGTGGTGTGCGCCGATCTCAACCGCGAGGGTGTGCTGACGGTCGCGCAGGGCGTGTCCGGCCCGGGCTATGAGGTCAATGTGGCGCGTGAAGAGGATATTGCCGGTCTCATAGAGGCCGTGGAGCGGGATTTCGGGCCCATTGACCTCTTCTGCTCCAATGCCGGCATTGGCATCGGCGGCGGCCCGGAGGTCGACAATGACGGCTGGCAGCGCATTTGGGACATCAATGTCATGGCCCATGTCTGGGCTGCCCGGCATCTGGTGCCCCGCATGACAGCACGCGGCGGTGGCTATCTGCTCAACACCGCCTCGGCCGCGGGGCTTCTTTCCCAGATCGGCTCGGCGCCCTATGCGGTGACCAAGCACGCCGCCGTGGCGCTTGCCGAATGGCTGGCCATCACTTACGGCGAACAGGGCATCAAGGTTTCGGTGCTGTGTCCCCAGGCCGTGCGCACGGCCATGACCGCCGGCAATGAGGACGGGGTCGCCAGCGTCGACGGCATGATCGAGCCTGAGGATGTGGCCGAGGCCTGTGTGCGGACGATTGAGGCGGAAAAGTTTCTTGTCCTGCCCCATCCGGAGGTTCTGAAATATATGCGCCGGAAAACCGAGGACTACGACCGCTGGATCCGCGGCATGCAGCGCCTTAACAACGCATATCAGGGATAGTCTCCCGGCAGATTATTTTCTCTGTGCGGAGCGTTCGCCCTCATCCCCCCTTCACCATGGGGATGAAGCAGACTTCCGAATCCGGACCAAGCGGCTCCAAGGCGGCGTGCGGAATAAGCACGCCGTCGATTGTCACGGAGATTTCCGTCTCCATTTCCCCTGTAATCCCAGGAAACTGAGCTTCGAGCGCTCTGAACAGCGCCCGCATGGTGTCGGCGGCGATATCATGTTCCCGGACCCCGCCTGCGAAGGCGGTGGCGAGATCGCGGGTCAGGATCACGCGGGCCAAATCACTGCCTCAGCCGTCAATGGCCGCCAGCACCTGGGGCGGCGAAAGGGGCAGCTCGGTCATCCGCTTGCCGATGGCGTGGGAGACCGCATTGGCCACGGCCCCGAGCGGCGGCACGATGGGCACCTCGCCCACGCCGCGCACGCCATAAGGATGCTCCGGGTTTGGCACTTCTACGATGACCGTGTCGATCATGGGCAGGTCCGAGGCCACGGGGATCCGGTAATCGAGGAATGCCGGATTTTCGAGCCGCCCATCGGGACCATAAAAATAGGCCTCGTTGAGGGCCCAACCGATGCCCTGGGCGACACCACCCTGCATCTGGCCTTCCACATAGGACGGGTGGATGGCCCGCCCCGCATCCTGCACGGCCGTATAACGAATGACATCCACGCGGCCCGTTTCCGGATCCACTTCCACATCGCAGATATGCGTGCCGAATCCAGGGCCTGCACCCCGGGCATTGATGGTGGCCTTACCGCTGATGGGGCCGCCTGTCTGGGCCGCCTTGGCGGCCAGATCGCCAAGGGACAGGGGATCGAACACGCCCACATTGGTGCTGGCCGGATGGGCGGCACCATCGCGCCATTCAACACCTTCCGGATCCACATCCCAGAGCTTGGCCGCGCGGGTCCTCAGCTGACTGACAATGTCCCGAGCAGCCTCAATAACGGCCATGCCAATGGCGAAGGTCACCCGGCTGCCGCCCGTCAGATCGCTATAGGGAATCGAGGCCGTGTCGGCGATGATGGGCCGGACTCGATCCACGGGGATACACAGCACCTCGGCCGCCATGAGCGCGAGGGACGCCCGTGAGCCACCAATATCCGGGTTCGGAGAGACAACGACGGCGGTGCCATCCGGATTGATGTTGATGATCGCGCTCGACTGGCCACCAATATTGAACCAGAAGCCGGTCGCAACCCCCCGCCCCTGATGGGGCCCGAGGGGCGCGCTGTAGTGGGCGTGGGCCTTGGCCGCTTCAAGGGTCTCAATCACGCCAATGTCGGAAAAGGTCGGTCCGTAGGCGGTGCGCGTGCCTTTTTTGGCCGCGTTCATCAAGCGCAGGTCCAAGGGGTCAATGCCCAGTTTCTCGCTCAGCTCATCGATCACGCTTTCCACGGCGAAGGACGAGATGGGCGCTCCGGGGGCACGATAGGCTGCGCATTTCGGCCGGTTGCTGACCACGTCAAAACCGACCACATGGACATTTTCAAGATCATAGCAGGCGAAGGCCGCCATGCAGCCGGGGCCCATGGGTGAGCCTGGAAAGGCACCGGCCTGATATTTCAGCTCAACGTCGCCCGCAGTGATGCGGCCATCCTTGCGCGCGCCCATCTTGACGCGCACCACGCCGCCGGAGGTCGGGCCTGTCCCGACAAACACCTCCTGGCGCGACATGACCATCCGGACCGGACGTCCGGATTTGCGGGAGAGGAGGAGCGCCACGGGCTCCAGATAGACCGTGGTCTTGCCGCCGAAGCCGCCGCCGATCTCGGCCGGCGTCACGCGGATGTCCGCCTCTTCGAGCTTGAGCAGCTTGGCCGTCAAGGCCCGCACCATGAAGTGGCCCTGGCTTGAGCACCAGATGCGCGATTGTCCGTCTCCGGTCCATTCAGCAACGGCAGCATGGGGCTCGATATAGGCCTGGTGGACGGGCGCGGTGCGGAATGTCCGCTCAACGACGATATCGGCGTCCGCAAAGCCCTTGGCGACATCGCCCAGTTCCAGGGTCATGGTGCGTGCCACATTGGACGGGGTGGTCGGATTGTCCTTCAGACCCTTGGTGAACAGGTCATCATGGAGGATCGGCGCACCGTGGGCCATCGCGGCCTCGACATCGATCACATGGGGCAGAATCTCATAGGTGACATCAATGAGTTCAAGCGCCTCTTGCGCGATCGCGGGGCTTGTCGCCGCGACGGCGGCCAGGGCATGCCCCTCATAGAGCACCTTGTCCCGCGCCATGACATTGCGTGCCAGATCGCGCGTCTGGATCGCGGCCTCGCCGCCATCCAACACTCCTTCATCGGGATCCGGGAAGTCCGCCCCGGTCACAACGGCCTTCACGCCCGGCAGGGCTGCGGCCTTGCTGGTGTCGATTTTGACAATCCGCGCATGGGGATGGGGGCTGCGCAGGACGCGGCCCGTGAGCATGCCGGGAAGGTTCAGGTCGGCGCCGAAATCGGCCCGCCCCGTTACCTTGTCGGGACCGTCGGGCCGGATGATCCGCTGACCGATCCAGCGCGTCTCATGCTCCACGTTTTTGGAAGTCGGCGCGCTCATGGGCGATTGTCTCCCATCTTGGCGGCGGCCTTCGTTACCGCGCGGACGATTTTGTCATAGCCGGTGCAGCGGCATAGATTGCCGGCGAGCCAGTAGCGGATCTCGTGCTCGGTCGGGTTGGGATTTTGGTCGAGCAGGTTCTTGGCCGCCACGATGAAACCCGGCGTGCAAAAGCCGCATTGCAAGGCCGCCTCTTCCAGAAACGCTTCCTGGACCGGGTGGAGCGTCTCGCCGGCGCTGATGCCTTCGACAGTCTCGATGGACTGGCCGCCCACCTCCGCACCCAGAACAAGGCAGGAGCAGACCACCTTGCCATCGAGGATCACGCTGCACGCGCCGCAATCGCCGGTGGAGCAGCCTTCCTTGGTGCCGGTGAGGTTCAGGCCGTCGCGGAGCACATCGAGCAGGGTCTGGGTCGGCTCGCACAGGAATTCCGTGGGCTCCCCATTCACGTCCGCGGATACATGAAGCTTGGTTGGGATCTCGGCTGTCATTGGGATCGCGCCCTTTCTGCTGCCACCAGGGCTGCGCGGCGGGCCAGCACTCCGGCCACCTTGGTCCGGTAGGCGATGGTGCCGCGCTTGTCGTCGATGGGATTGCAGGCGGCCCGCGCAGCGGCTTCAAGCGGTGCGAGGGCTGCGTCGTCCAATTTGGTGCCGATGACCGCCTTGGCGGCCTCGATCACGAGAACCGGGGTCGGTGCCACGGCGCCAAGGGCAATCCGCGCGTGTGTGCAGGTGCCGGCCGCGTCGAGGGTCACGGAAGCGGCGGCCCCGACAATGGCGATGTCCATTTCCGTGCGCGGCGTCAGGCGCAAATAGGCATCGCCGGTCCTGGGCGCTGGAACGGGCAGTTTGAAGCACAACAGGAATTCATCGGAGGACAGAACAGTGCGCCCTGGCCCGGTCACCACCTCTTCGACACTCACCTCCCGCGCGCCCGACGGACCGACCACAATGGCCACGGCGCCGGTGGCGATCAGGGCCGGCACACAGTCTGCGGCCGGCGATGCATTGCACAGATTGCCGCCGGGGGATGCCCGCCCTTGAATTTGCTGGGAGCCGATCAGGTCCATGGCTTCGGCAAGGCCCGGCCAGAGGGACCGGACCCGTTCATGCCGGGACAGGACGGCGCCGCAGACGGCGGCGCCGATGAACAAGGTGCCATCTTTCTCGGTGATGTCCCGCGCTTCGGGGATCTTCTTGATGTCGACAATGGTCTGGGGCTTTGCCCGCCCCGTCCGCATTTGGACAAGGAGGTCGGTGCCCCCAGCGAGAATACGCGCCTCGCCTTGCGCAGCGGCAAGGGCCGCCACGGCATCATGGATGCTGGTCGGCGCGACGAAGGCTGTGGCCGTCATGACGGCACCTTTCCTGATATGTCCGCTCCAGCCGCGGTGCCGGAGCGACAAGCATGACCTTGCGGGCGAACTGCCTCACCAGCCAACTATAAGCACCGGTGGAAGAGGCCGGCAAGCCAGGCCCGCCGGGCCCGCCGGGTCGAAAAATGCAACCTGGCGGGTGGACACTCCATCCGCTGGCGGATCAGAAACGGACCTGGGCCTCGACCAGGAAGACGCGCCGATTCAGGAAGTCCTCGATGCGGGAGAAGTTCCCCGCCGCGCCGGCCGCCACGGCCGAGTTGGGCGTATTGTCATTGAAGATATTGGTCACCGATGCAATCAGTGTGAAGCGGTCATCCGCGCTGTTCCACAGGGCCCGCAGATTCACCGTGTCATTGGCATCGACCGTATAGATCGGATCATCGAACAGGGTGTTGTGCTGGGAGCCCACATAGATCCAGTCGGTGACGAAGGTCAGTGTGCCCACTTCATCAAAGAAGAAGGTGTAGGCGGCATTGATCGACGCTGTGTTGCGCGGCGCGCGGGGTAAGGTGTTGCCGACCACGGACACCAGACTGTCGGCTGGATTGGCATTGGCCAGGGGCTCGTTGACGAGCAGCTGATCGAATTCCGTCACCTTGGTACCAAGATAGGCATAGGTGAAGTTGACGCTGAGGGCGTCTGTTGGCTGCCACTGCCCCTCCAATTCAAAGCCCAGGGAGCGGGACTTCGGCACATTGACGAAGAGCTGTTGCTGAATGGCCGTGCCCGGAATGATGAAATTCACCGGTGCCTGCTGGTCCGTGTAGTCATAATAGAAGGCAGCCGTTGCCAGGCTCAATGTGTCGTTGAAGAAGAGGCCCTTGGCGCCAATCTCAAAGGCGTTGACGGTTTCTTCCTCCACAAACCGCTCATCAATGTCGGGCGTAAGCGGATCATCCTGGCTGAGTTGGCCGAGGCGGAAACCACCGGATTTGTAACCCCGGGAATACTGGATATAGGCCAGAGTGCTCTCACTCGGCGTCCAGTTCAGGCCGGCGGTTCCGGTCACGGCGGACCAGGTGTTGTCCAGGGTGCGCGTGTTGTCATTGGGTGTGAGCTGGACAGAGTTGAAGCCCGTGCCGAACACGCCGGTCGGCTGGGGGTTGAAAGCGTAAAGATCCTGTTCCTCCACGCCGGTTTTTTCGTCCAGCGTGTAGCGGATTCCCGCTTTGGCTGACCATTTCGGGCTGAAGTCATAGTCGATCTGGGCATAGGCCGCATAGGCCTTCGCGATCAGGTCTCCGTCCTGATGATAATAGTTTCTGTTCGGATTGGGGCTGCCCAGCTCGAAAATCCCGCAAAAAATGCCGGGAAAGCCAAAACAGTCCGGCGAGGGTGTCGGGTCGAAAATCGGCGGAGCCTGGTCAAAACCTTCCGCATCGGGCAGTCGCAGATCGAAGGGCTGTCCCGCCCGCTCCCGGTAATAATAAAGGCCGGCAATCCAGCGCAGATCGCTGTCGTTATCATTGGATGTGAGCTGAATCTCGTGGCTGTGCCAGCGCTTGCTGTCACCGATATAGTTGACTTGATTTGTGGGCGTGATGATCCCGTTGGGGTCCGGTTGGGTCGGATCATTCGGGTCGAGACTGTGGAAGGCCCGGTTTGTTCCATCCGCGTCCGTAAAGAACTCCCAATCGTAATTGCCATAAAAACCGAGATATTTGATATCGGCAAAGGAGGTTTCCCAGACAAGCTCACCCCAGAATTGATAGACGTCTTCAACGCGATTGAGCGGCGTGAAATCGAGGTTCACCTTGAAGGGATCCGTCACCTGAATATTGGGCTCGGTCAGTCCGTAAAGGGCGTTTGGCGCCAGGGAGCTGAAATAGGGAATGGTCAGCGGGTTGTCGGGATTGGGGCCAGCAAACTGGAATTCCTCGACCCGGCGATCAAAGGGCGGACGGTTCCGGTCACTCGTGGTGAGGAATCGAACCCAGCCTTCCACCTTGTCCGAAAAGCGATGGGTCAGCTGGCCCTCAAGCCAGTAGAATTCCGCCTGCCGCGCATAGTCACCGGCCTCGGCATTGAGGTTTTCCTGGGCCCCGTCGAATTGCTGGATAATGGCTGCATTGACCCGGAATGCGGTGGTGTCCTCAAGATAGGGCACGGGGCCGGTAAAGGTGCCTTGTGCGTCGATCCGGTCAAAGCTCGAATAGCGGAACCGGGCTTCGGCGCTGTATTCAAATTCCGGACGCCGTGAGAGGACATTCGCCGCGCCGCCAATGGCGTTACGCCCGAACAACGTCCCCTGCGGCCCACGGACGATCTCGATACGGTCGACAAACAGCGGCGGCGCCTGAAGAAATGCAGTCTCGGACGTATAAGCGCCATCATTGTAAGTCGCAACGCCGGGATCCGTGCCTTGCGCGTTGTCGAGACGGCCGATGCCGCGAATGGTCAAGCGGTTGGGAAAGGTCTGAAACGTGGCGCCGGGTGTTAGATCGGTGAGATCCGAGATGCTCAATATGCCGAGCAAATCCCGGGTCTCGGAGGAAAAGGCCGAAACGGCGACCGGTGTTTCAAGAACAGTGGCCTCGCGTTTTTCCGCGGTCACCACCATGGTTTCGATTTGGGCGTATGCCGGCACACTGGCGGAGCAAAGCGCCAGAATGCTCCCCCTAAGGAGTAAAGCGCCTCTCATCCATTTTCCCCCATCTCGGCCCGGTTTCTGCGACCGGTGTCCACCGCTCAGTGGTGCACTGAGCAGTCTTTGCATTTTTTGCATGACGATTTGTAACGTCATTGTGTCCGAGGATCACACTTCTTTGCGCAGCGTGTCAATTCGATGTGATGTAAGGGCAGTTTTGGAATTTGATTCAGTACTCTGTACCCGGTTCTTCCGCATTGCAGCAGAAGTGATCGCAAATGGTCTGAACCAGCTTGTTTCGGGGGCCCGATCGGCGTTTGTGCCTGCGCACAATGGTCCCCCCTTTTTTCTTTCGCTGACGCTCACCCTCGCCTAAAGTTGAGGATGTGGAACACCGCCACTTCAAAAAGACGATAGAGCGGTGACGCAAAGCGCCACGGCGCGATGGGACCACGGCGCGATGGGACCA
>CAYUYV010000041.1:16995-32103 GCA_964449455.1 uncultured Alphaproteobacteria bacterium
CCACGGCGCGATGGGACCACGGCGCGATGGGACCATGGTGCGATGGGGCCATGGTGCTGTGGCGGGAGGATAAAGAGTAATGACCAGGACGGCAGTCTGGACTGGGCTTTTTTTGTTTGTGCTTTCAAAGGCATTCGTAGCCGGCATCGCCGGGCCGGCCTTGGCCGAGACCGCGGCCGGCGCCAAGGCTCATGGGTCGAGCCGGCCCACATCGCGCGCCGTAACCATTTTCAGCGAAGGTGTGCGCCTCGCGGGCGATATCTGGACCCCGGCAGGCGCCGATCCAGCCAAAGCCCGGGCCGGTATTCTCCTTGTTCATGGTTGGGGCGGGATGAAGGACCATCTCAATCGTGCGTATGCGCCCCAATTTGCAAGTCTCGGTTACACGGTGCTGACCTTCGACTATCGCGGTTGGGGCATGAGCGATGGCGATATCCGCCCTGTCGAGGCCCTGCCCGAGGCCACCGAAAAGGGCACGGCCATCACCACCACCGTTCGGGAAATCCGCGAGGTCGTGAACCCTCGGGTCGAACGCATCGACATTGAAGCCGCGCTGCGCTTTTTGAAAGGAGAGCCGGGCGTCGATCCGGAACGCCTGGCCATCTGGGGCTCAAGCCTTGGCGGCGGTCTGGCCCTGGCGACCGCCATTGCCCATCCGGAAATCGATGTGCTCATCAGCCAGATCGGCAGCGTCAATCCCCGCCCGGGCTTTAACCGGCTGCCTGCGGACAATCCGGCCCATCCGGACAATGTGGAGCGCTGGCGCATTGCGATTGCCCGGGGCGACGCACCATCATTCCCCGGTCCTGAAAGCGCTGCCGAGGGCCTGAGGGGCTATCCCCACTATCCGGACTTCGTGGCCTATGATCCGATGGCCGGTGTTGAAACCCTGCGTGCCGCAACACTGATTATCGATGCTGCCGACGAGGACCTGTTCGACATTGCCGAGAATGGCGCTCTGCTCTTTAAGCGGATCAACGGTCAGACCGCCGCGCGGTATGATGTGCTGCCCGGCAAGCACTATGACATTTACCGGGATGCTGGCTATCGCACCGCCCTGGCCATGCAAAAGGACTGGCTGTTGACCCATCTGCCCCCGACGCCTGACCTCTGATACCCTCGCGGTGACTGGAGTGACCTCCAGAGGTTACGGACTTGGGATCCGGCGCCCCTCAAAGAAAGCGCCTAACGCCCGAATGGAGAAATGAATGATGCCTCGCATCCCTTACTGGCCCGTGATGCTGACCGTTCTTGCCTCTGCCGGCCTTGGAGGGTGTCCCGGTACGGAGGATGCCCGCACCAGCCGCGTAAAAGCCTATATGACACAGGTGCTGGAGCCTGCCGCCGACGGTATCTGGGATCGCGCCGGCTATGTCATCACCAAGGATGGGGAACGGGAGCTGTGGCCCACCACCGATGAAGGCTGGGCCGAGGTGGTTGCCTATGCTGAGACGGTCATTGAGGCGGGCACGGTTCTTGCCGGCAGCGACTACGCGAAAGACCAGGCGGATTGGGTCGACATTTCCGGCGGGCTCGTCGCCGCGGGCGAACTTGTCCGCGATACGGCCGCCGCCAGGGACAAGGACGCCGTGTTCAATGCCGGCGGCCATCTCTACCGCGTCTGCCGCTCCTGTCACATGATCTACTGGACCGAGGCCAATCCGGATATGAGCCGGCCGGGCTGATGGGGGGAAGCCTCGTGGCCGTGCAAACCCGCAGCCTTTGGATTGCCGCCGCCTTATGCGCCTTTGCCGGCGCGGCCGTCGCCCATGACGTCTCGGCGGCCAATGCCCGCTATGTGGCGGCCCTTGATGGGCCCGCGCCGGTGCCCTTCCTCTATCTCGGCGCCAAGCACATGGTGACCGGGCTTGACCACGTGTTCTTCCTGATTGGCGTTGTCTTTTTTATCCGCCGTCTGAAGGACATCCTGCTCTATGTATCCCTGTTCACCATTGGCCACAGCCTCACTTTACTCGGGGGCGTTTATACGGGCCTGTCGCTTGATGATCATGCCGTGGATGCGGTCATCGGGGTTTCCGTCCTCTACAAGGCCTTTGAGAATATGGGGGGCTTTGACCGGCTGTTCGGCAGGCGCCTTGATATGCGGCTGGCAGTCTTCGGGTTCGGCCTTGTCCATGGCCTTGGCCTTTCGGGCAAGCTCCAGGCTCTTTCCTTGTCCGATAACGGATTGCTGGTGAATCTGGTGAGCTTCAATGTGGGTGTGGAAATCGGCCAGGTCATCGTCCTTACGGCGGTGATTGGCGTGCTGGATCTCTGGCGGCGCATGCCACATTTTGAGGTCCAGGCCTTCGCCGCAAACACGGCCCTCATGACCGGTGGTTTCGTTCTGACGGGCCAGCATCTTTATGGGTTGGGGAGCCAATGACTGAGACTGTTGCAGCACAGAGGGATCAACGGGCTCAGCGCCCGGTCTGGGGCGCCACACTGCTTGCACTGATTGTTGGGCTGATCATCCTGATGGTGGCCGTTCTGCCGGCCGAATATGGCGTGGATCCGACAGGGCTTGGCACACGGCTTGGTCTTGACGGTCTTGCCGAACCGCCGGCCATCGCCCTCAGGGCGCAGGAAAGCGGATACGCCGTGGATCGCGTGTCCTTCACCTTGGAGCCCTTCGATTCCCTGGAATACAAATATGCCCTCAAAGAGGGCGCTGGCCTGCTCTTTTCCTGGCGCGCCTCGGGGCCCCTCGCCTATGATTTCCACAGTGAACCCGAAGGAGCCAGCGAGGGCGTGGCGGAGAGTTTCGACAAGGACAAAGCCGACGGGGCCGATGGGGCCTATGTGGCGCCATTCACGGGCATCCATGGCTGGTTCTGGGAGAACCGGACCGCAAAACCCGTAACGCTTACCCTGGGCGCAGCCGGGTTTTTCGACCGGGCCATCACCTTCCGGGAAGGCTTTGAGACGCCGCGATCCATCCCGCCCATGGACACAGGTTCAGTTGCGGACACACCCACGACGAATGAGTGACGAGCATGCGCGACTTGATCATCTGGCTGAATGAAACGCCCTGGAGCGTCGCCTTACGGGAGTCCTTTTTCGTCTGGCCGGTGCTTGAGGCGACCCATGTCCTGACCATCATGCTCTTTGTGGGCACGATCATTATGGTCGATTTGCGCCTTTTGGGCCTTGCCTTCACCCGGGTGCCCGTGTCCGAAATGACCGACCGCATTCTGCCCTGGACCATTGTCGGCTTTATTCTGATGGTGATCACCGGCCTCATTCTCTTCTACGCCAAGCCGCTCGTTTATTATCACAACATCTTTTTCCGCGTGAAACTCCTGGTGCTGATCTTGGCCTTGGCCAATATCTGGGTCTTCCACAGGCGCATCCAGAAGGACCGCGCGGCCTGGGATGGCGGGGCCCGGCTTCCCGTCACGGCACGCCTCTCCGCCGCCGTATCCTTGACCGCCTGGATTGGCATTGTCGTGGCCGGGCGCATGATCGCCTATGACTGGTATGAATGCCGGAAGCTTGACCAAGATGCACTGCTCGCGACCTTGCAGGATTGTCCGGCACCGGTGACGACTGCCACTGGCGCGCCCTAAGCCCTGATCCAGAACCCGAACGCGTCGAAGGGGAAGCCCCATGGAAGATTATCCGTTTCTGGACCAGCTGCTCTATCCGGTGTTTGACGCCCTGAACACCTCGGCCATGGCAAACTACGTCAAGGCCTCCCAGACTATCGTGCCCTGGGCCGGCGTGCTTCACCTCATCGGAATCGCCCTCTTGGGCGGCGCGATTTTCATGGTGGATATGCGCGTTTTGGGGGCTGGCATCCAGTCGCGCACCCCGGCGGACCTCAACCGCACCGTCCGCCCCCTGCTCATCGGCGCGCTGCTGCTGATCGTCGTGTCCGGCAGCATCCTGGCGCTCGGTGAGCTGATGAAGCTCTATTACAGCCCGCCCTATTGGGTGAAGATGGGCTCGCTCGTCGCGGCCCTTGTGTTCACTTTCGGCGTGCGCAACCGCCTGATCGACCCGGATGCCAAGGCAAGCCCCGTGACCGGGATCCTGGCTGTTGTTGCCATTGGCTTTTGGGCGCTTGTGTTCGGGGCAATGTCGAATGATATGGCGCGGACGGCCCTGGGTCTTCTTGGCGTGGCGCTGGTGGTCTTCTTGGTCTGGGGCTGGCGGGTTTCGGCCGACGCCAACAAGCCCGATATCCTCGTTAAGGGAGCCTCGATGATCTCCATTGCCCTGTGGCTGACGGTTGCCGCTGCAGGCCGTTGGATTGCCTTTTACTGAAGTCCCAAAAAGAAAGGGCGAACCATCGGTCCGCCCTTTGATTCTATGCGACTCATCTCGCGCCTTACGGTCGTCTGCGTTCCCGGGGATCGGCGCCATCGCGCGGTGCGCCTGTACCGCTTGACCCCATGAAGATCTTCCGGCCGTCTTCGAAGGTCACGTCCCGGCCATTGGCCTTGCAAGCCGGCGTGCAGAGCTTGTCCTTGCTCTGATAGCCGCGCACGATGATCAGGGTGCCGATCTGCAGGGTCTTCCGGTTCAGGCCGTTGCGCAGAAGCGTGTTGGGTGTGCCGCCTTCGACCATCCAGGCCGTCGTGGTGCCGTCTTCGTTCTCCGCATCAATGTGGATCCAGCTGTGGGGATTGATCCACTCCACCTTGGTCACCTTGCCCCGCAGCAGAACCGGCGCATTGGCGTCGAATTCGGCCGAAAACGCATGGTGGGCCAGAGCGGCGCCGGTCATACCACCCGCGCCGAGCACGGCGGCGGCGATCATGCCGCCCCAGGCGGACAGTTTGCTTCGCTTTTGCATTCAATGCTCCTTTCGCCTGACATCAGGCCCCGCGCCCGCCATGGGCAGGCCCGGGGCCATCTCCTGGCATCAGTTCCCGGCGGCTGCCTTTTTCTCTTCCTGGCGCGCACCGCCCAAAATATTCGGCAGCGCGTAATTGCCCTCATGACAGGCATATTCGTAGATCGGTCCGTCGGTCTTGCGGAAGACCATCTCGCCCCGCCATTTCTGGCGGTACACGCTCGGATCATCCACGGAGAACTCGTAGAAGATCTCCTGGTCCGCAATCCGGGTGAAGCGTTCTTCCACCTTGGCATCGGGTGACAGGAACACGCGGTGACGGATGGCGGGGCGCAGGCTGACATCCGGGTGGAAATTGGTGGTGTTCACCACCAGGGTGTCGCCTTCCCAGCGGCCAATGGAATCACCAAGCCAGCCCCGCAGGGCCTTGTCCTGGTGTTCCTTGCCAATCCGGATCAAGCGGACATTATGGTTCATTTCCACAAGAATGGCCACGACATCCGCCGTCTGAACGATCTGGTAGTTATTGTTGTACAGAACATTCAGCATGGGCGGGCCGCCGGTGGAGCCGAAGCCCACAATGCAGCGCTCGCCGGGGGAGCGGACTTCCGGACCGTCGAAATTGCTCCGCATGCGCTGGCCCGCCTTGAGCGCCTTCGCGCCGCCGGCCATGGACCAAGGCAGCTTGCCGTTTTTGGGCTCAACGATCCAGGAGGAGCGCCATTCGCCCTTGATGCGGGCGACCTTGGTGCCCGGATCCATCCAGAAGGTGTTGTAGCCGCCGACATTTTCGCCGGCTTCCGGCGCGGGCGCATCCGGATCGGTCACGCCCTGATCCCCTTCAAGGAAGCCGAGCCATTCGCCGCCGAATTTCTGGGCTTCTTCATCGGTCAGAACCAGGTTTTCCACCCCGTCCGGGCGTTCGAGCACGGTTACGGAGGCGTTGGTCCAGATGCCTTGCAGATCGGGCGTCCCCTCGGGCCGGCGGGGTGCCTTATAGGTCTCCCAGGGCTTTTCGTCGTCTGACGCCACCATTTCTTTGGTGGGTTGAGCCTCTTTGGTCGCTTCTTTCTCGGCGGCAAAGACGCTGGGCGCGGCCGCCAAAGCGAGAGCCGCGATAAGGGAGGTGCGCAGCGTCATCATTCCAGGGGCTCCTTCCGCAGATGGCCGTAGAGCAGCTCTTCGACGAATTCGACGCAGTTGAACTCCATGAGCTGGGCATCTTCACCCACCTTGCGGTAGAGGATCATGCTCATGGTCCAGGGCTTGGTGTAGGTCTCAGGGTCTTCGAGCGTTGCCTCATAGCGGATATGATCCGGGCCGAGTTTGGTGTAACGCTCCGTGACCTTCAGATTGACGCTGTGATGGTTGCCAGCCCGGTCAAGCCAGGTGCGATCGTTCTGGCCGGTGACTTCGACGACAAGCGTGTCGCCTTCGAAGCGGCCATAGGACTGGCCCATCCAGGAATCGACCACCGCTTCGCCTGGATCCTCCAGGGCGATATTGCGCACGGCACCTGCATATTCATAGACGAACAAAAGCGCGCCTTCATTCTGCATGATGCGGAAGGGATGGGGCATGTAAGTCGCCCGCGGCACGCCCGGCAGATAGCATTTCACCTCTGGATCCCGGTCGATCCAGTTGGCGCGGTTCTCATCACGCTTTTTCAGCGCTTCGGCGGTGTAGGGAATGGTCCCGCCCTTGACGACGCTCTTGCCGGCCGGGACAGCACCCACAGCGCCCAGGGCCAGGACGCGCTTGTCCGGCACCGGACCAAAGGGGCCGTCGCGCAGTTGCAGGGCGTGCCGGGCGTGATGCGCCTCAAGGTCGTAATGGGCGGCATTCATGACCTGCCAAACCCCGTTGAAGTCCCGTGGGCCTGCGGACTTGTAATCAAGTTCAGCAGCCGTCGCTGGTAGGGTGTAGGCTGATAAGCCGATCACCAGGGCCCACAAGGCGCCCGCGATCCTTGATCGAGCGCCGGTCCTCCCCTGGCGCTCAAGACAGGTGCCGTCCATCCGTCGTCCTCCTCTCCGGGCTTTTCGACGTTACGGGTTATTTGGCGTCAGGTGCTCCCGTATGCCCCGCACGATTGGGGTCCCGCCCGTTTGGTGTCCTACCCGATTGTGTAGTCGGTTCAGATCGGCGGGCGGTACAGCGGCGTGCGAAAAGCATTCCAGGAGGCTCGCGCGGGGATCGGCCCTGCGGCCCGGTCAGACAAGACCCAATCCCACGCGTACAATAGCGCGTGCGGCGGCCGGATTGTCAAACGAGACCAGACAAAACGGCCGATTCCGAGGAGGTTCACGCTTAAGGTGCCAGGCAGGGTCAAGTCTTGGCCGGCTGAAAGAATTGTCAGGGCCTGTCCCCCGTCTTCTCAGAGGTTTCATTTGGCTTTAGACTTCGTTTTCTACGACAGATCTGTGACAGCGCACGGACTTTTAAGAGCGCCCATGGACGGGCCGAACGCCGCTCACTGGGCGGAACAAGGGCGGGCACACCCGCCATCACTGCTGGGGAGGCTGATTATGTGGATGAGAACTTTTGTTGCGGCCGCGGCGTTCGTCGGTGCCGCATGGTCGGCGCAGGCCGAAGAGGCCGCCAAGGCTGAGGCGGCTGGCGCCGCACAGGAGGCGGTCAGTTACAAGGATGATGCATCCTGGCTGTGCCGTCCGGGCGGCGATGATGCCTGCGCCATTGATCTCGATGCCTCCGTCGTGGCGGCCGATGGGACCGTCAGTACCGAACCGTTCAAGGCCGCGGAAAATCCGGCCGTTGACTGTTTTTATGTCTATCCGACCGTCTCCCAGGATGAGCTGCCGAACAGTGACATGAATGCCGGCCCCGAGGAACGCAATGTCGTGGCCGTCCAGTTCGCTCGCTTTGCCTCCGTGTGCCGCCCCTTCGCACCGATCTATCGGCAAATGACGATCCCTGCGCTGCGCGCCATGATGGGCGGCATGGACACCGGCATTGACCGGGACCTTGCCTATAATGATGTGCGCAGTGCCTTCATGGACTATCTGGAACGCGACAATGATGGCCGGCCCTTCGTGCTGATCGGACATAGCCAGGGCACGTCCGTGCTCAGCCGTCTGGTCAAGGAGGAAATCGACGGCAAGCCCATCCAGAAGCAAATGCTCTCGGCCCTGCTCATTGGCAACAATGTTGCCGTCCCGGAAGGCAAGGATGTGGGCGGCGAGTTCCAGTCCGTCCCCGTATGCCGCGGGCCGGACCAGACGGGGTGTTTCGTCAGCTTCGTGAGCTTCCGCAAGGAGCCGGCCCGGGTCGCGAACAGCTTTTTCGGGATTGTGCGCAAGGAAGGCATGACGGCTGCCTGCGTCCATCCGGCGGCCCTGGCGGGCAATGATGCCGCGCCGCTTGACGCCTATCTCGGGAAGGACCAGGCGGGGACGGCCACGAAGCCGGACAATGCCTGGGTGACGGGCGGAGCGGACATCGGCACGCGCTATGTGAAGGTTCCGGGTCTGCTGACCGGCCAATGCGTGTCCGACGGCAAGGGTGCCACCTGGCTTGAAGTGACGATCAACGCCGACCCCAATGATCCGCGCACGGATACGATTTCCGGGGATTTGGTGTTTGACGGTCAGGTCGCGGCCGCATGGGGCCTGCACCTCATTGATGTGCATCTGGCCCAGGGTGACCTTATGACCCTGGTGAAGTCCCAGGCCGCAGCCTACGCGGCTGCCCAATAAAAAATTGGCTCCCCGCGGAAATCTGTATGCGGGGAGCCTTCATTGTTCTGTAGCCTGGGGTATTCCGGCACGGTGGCGCTGCTGGAGTGTGGCCGGTCAAAGAAGTTTAGCCGGTTAAAGAGTTTCGGCCGTGCCCAGGATGGACGTGACCTGGCTTGAGAGCTGACCGCCATTGCCATGGGCCACGGCGAGCTTTGCCCCGGGCACTTGCCGCCCATTTGCCTCACCGCGCAATTGCCGGATCGCTTCGATCAGCGTGAACATGCCATACATGCCGGGATGGACGCAGGAGAGGCCACCGCCATTGGTGTTGACGGCAAGGCGCCCGCCCGGCGCGATCGCCCCTCCCTGCACGAACCGTCCGCCCTCGCCTTTTGGGCAAAAGCCCAGATCCTCCAGGAACAGGATCGTGTTGATGGTGAAGGCGTCATAGAGCATCACCACGTCGATGTCCCGGGGCTGAACACCGGCCATCGCAAAAGCCCGGGGGCCGGATTTCGCCGCTGCGGAGGTCGCCAGATCCGGCATTTCGGACACCTGCATATGGTCCTGCGCCGCCGCGACCCCGAGCACATAGATGGGCGGCTTGGGGAAATCCTTGGCCCGGTCGGCCCGCACCAGAACAGCCGCACCGCCCCCGTCAGTGACGAGACAGCAGTCCAGCAGATGCAACGGATCGGCGATCATCCGGGACGCAAGAACAGTCTCGACCGAGAGCGGTCCGCTCATGAAGGCTTCCGGGTTGAGATTGGCCCAGGCCCGTGCCGCGACGGCCACTTCCGCCAGGTCTTCTGACGTTGTTCCGTAGACATGCATATGCCGGTGGGCGGCCAGTGCGTAGCCGGAAATGGGCGGGCGGGCTTTGTAGGGCGCGACCCACCAGGGAGTCTCGGGCCGCTGAGCGCCGCGGCCGCCAACCCGCGTGCGCTGGTTTGAGCCGTAACAAACCAAGGCGACGTTGCACAGGCCCGCATCCAGGGCCAGCGCGGCCCATTGGAGATGGTTCATGAAAGACGAGCCGCCCACATTGGTGCCGTCCACCACATCGGGGCTCAAACCCAGATACTCGCCGATCACAAGGGCCGGAACGGCGGACATCATGGAAGCCCCGAACAATCCGTCCACGTCCTTCAGGTTCAGCCCCGCATCGGCCAGGGCCCTGTGCACGGCCTCGCCTAATATTTCCAGATCCGTGCGCCCCTTGGCCTCGCCGAGCCGGCCGTCGGGCGCATACCCGCCAAGGCCGACGCCCACGATTGCGGCCTTGCCGCGCACACTGTCCGCACCCGTCATGGCGGCTGTCTCCCGTTTTGTCTCAGGATGTCATTCGCAAGCGATTGTCAGGCCGGGTCGAACACAATGAAGGGTAATTGCCCTTCCCCAGCCGACGGCACGATCCGGGCTTTCACGGCCATGCCGATCCGCACGGCCTCCGGATCGATATTCTCAACCCGTGAGAACATGCGCGGGCCTTCCGCGAGCTGGATGACCGAAAAATTGAGCGGTCCACCGGCCTCCGGCTTGTTGCGGATCGTGGTGAAGGAATAGACCGTGGCCTCGCCGCTCGCGGGCACCAGATCCGGTTCCCCATACCCACAATTCATGCACAGCACGCGCGGGAAGAACTGGTAATGGCCGCAGGCCGGGCAGCACTGGATGCGGAACTCGCCCGCTTTCAAATACTCATGGTAGCGCGCGTCAGGGCCTGGCCCGCTAAAGGGCCCTGCTGGGTCAGTCATCGGCTTTTCCACGGCGTTTCATCCCGTTGCGACAGATCGTGCCTGCCATGCTAGCCTGTTCCGGCAGGAGCGCAATGGGAGGCAACACGTGGCCGCACTCGACCGTCCCGGCTATCCGGATATGCCGCCGCCACGCATGCGCGATGTGAATGGCGTGCGCCTTGCCGTGTTTGAAGCCGGTCCCGAGGATGGGCCTGCCATTGTCCTCGCCCATGGATTCCCGGAAATTGCCTATTCCTGGCACACCCAGATCCCGGCCCTCGCGGCTGCCGGCTATCACGTCATGGCGCCGGACCAGCGCGGCTATGGTTGGAGTGAGGCGCCTTCGCGTGTGGAGGCCTATGACATGGCGGCCCTCACGGGAGACCTTGTCGGACTCCTGGATGATGCAGGGCACGATAAAGCGATCTTTGTCGGCCATGATTGGGGCGGGCTCGTTGTCTGGCAAATGCCGCTCATGCATCCGGATCGGGTGGCCGGCATTGTCGGCGTCAACACGCCCTTCATTCCCCGCCTTCGTGCCGATCCGATCCTGCGCATGCGCGAGACCCTGGGCGAAGGCATGTATATCGTCTTCTTCCAGCGCGCCGACGAACCAGAAGCGCTGTTGAGCGCCGATATCGACCGCAGCTTTCGCTTTTTCATGCGCCGGTCCGCCGAGGCGGGTGGGCCGACCATGCCCTTGCGCGCGGATAATGCCCAGGACTTCCAGGAGGCCTTCCGTGCCCCGGAAGAGACCTGGCCGGGCGTGCCCCTGTTGAGCGACGCTGAACGGGCCGTCTATGTGTCTGCCTTCGAGCGGTCCGGCTTTTTCGGGCCCGTGAGCTGGTATCGCAATTTCAGCCGGAATTGGCGCCTGTCTGAAGGCCTCACGCAACATGTTCCCATGCCCGCGCTCATGATCACCGCAGAGCTCGACACCGCTTTGCCGCCTGCCATGGCCGAGGGCATCGCCAAATATGTCCCGGATGTGGAGGTCCATTGCCTGGAGGGCTGCGGCCACTGGACTCAGAAGGAACGCCCAGAGGCTCTCAGCGGCCTGATGCTGGACTGGCTGGGCCGTCGCTTCCCGGTTGTTGCCGCGCCGACAGGATGATCGGACCGGGTTCGAGGGCACATCCATGCCGGGCACAGGCCCTTGGGGCACAGTGAGCCATTGGTCTGCTGATGGTCTCGGGTGTGCTGATGGTCTCGGGTGTACTGATGGTCTCCGCAAAGGCTCAAGGTTCGGGTCTGTTTGTTACGTGACGGTGAGAGCCAATCGACCGTGTCTTGGTTGGCGAGGCGCCTATACGAAAGAATATGACGTAGGGGCACGATCAACGTGCCCCTCCGGGAGAGCTTTCCCAAAAACCGAATGCCCGTCCCATTACACCGCAACCATTTTGGCGTGTTTCAGGATCGGATTTTGCGGCACGGGCGTCGCCCTGGCCACAAGGCCGGTTGCCAAATTTTTGCGAACGTATTATGACATTAATCCGACACCAACGGTGTCGGCGACCCGCCTCTCCGGCACCGCCGGCTCCTCATTTCTTCATGACCAAGAGTATGTCATCCGACAGTACGGGTGTGCCCAGCCGGGGGGTCTGGCTGGAACGTCAGGAGCGGTATCAGTCTGGCTCGCTGGCCCGGCGAGCGCGGGGAATTAAGCATGTGTGCAGCCAGCTACAGGTTGGACAATCCGTATACACCTCATGACGCGTTCCGGCCTACGGACCACAGGCTGGACCGGCCCTTGCGCATCCTGGTTCCAAGTTACCGCTCCCACAAACACACGGGCGGCCAAGGCGTTTATCTAAAGTTCATCACCAAAGCACTTGCCGACCAGGGCCACCGGGTGGATGTCATTTCAGGGCCGCCCTATCCTGAACTTGATGAGCGGGTCGGACTGATCAAGCTGGAAAGTCTTGACCTTTACGCCAAGCCCAAGGTGTTTATGGGACTGCCGGCAATGCCCCGTCGCGCCGTGACCGATGGCACAGATTTCTATGAGTATCTGTCCCATATCACGGGCGCTTTCGCGGAGCCGACAACATTCGGTATGCGCATGGTCTCTTATATGCGCAGCCGGCTGAATGACTATGATATCGTCCACGACAACCAGACCCTGTGCTCGGGCCTGCTGCAATTGCGCCGCATGGGCCTTCCCGTTGTTGGCACCATCCATCACCCGATCACCCGGGACCGTCAGATATCCATTGATGCGGCCACGACGCTCAGCCTGAAACTGCTGGTACGGCGGTGGTATTCGTTCCTGGGCAAACAGATCAAGGTCGCGCGCCAACTTGATCCCGTGATTGTCGTCTCCGAATCCACCCGTCGTGATGTGGCCCGTGATTTCGGCATTGCGCCGGAGCGGCTGGACCTTGTCTATCATGGCGTGGACTGCGAGTTGTTCCGCCCCCTGCCCCACATTGAGCGACGCCCGATGCGTCTCATCACAACAGCCAGCGCCGACGTGCCCCTTAAGGGGCTTATTTATTTGGTGGAGGCCTATCACCAGCTCCTCCACAGCTATCCCGATCTTGAGCTCATGGTGGTGGGGAAGCTGCGCGAGGGTGCAACGGCTGATCGCCTCGACCAACTCGGCATCCGCGACCGGGTTCGCTTTGTTTCTGATCTGACCTTTGAGGATATTGTCGGCCTTTATGCCGAAGCCACCATTGCGGTCTGCCCCTCCGTCTACGAAGGATTTGGCTTTCCGGCGGCTGAGGCGATGGCCTGCGGCCTGCCGCTTGTCTCAACCTCCGGCGGTTCACTGCCCGAAGTGGTCGGCGAGGCTGGCATTGTGGTGCCGCCAAAGGATTCTGAGGCCCTTGTGGAAGCCATCAAAATCCTGCTCGATGATCAGGAGTTGAGGCATCGCTTAGGCCATGAGGGGCGCGAGCGCGTGGCCCGCCATTTCCCGTGGGAAAAAACGGCACGGAATGTGTCTCAGATCTATTACCGTCTTTTGTCCTCGCCTGAGTGGGCCGCCCATGCAAACCGTCGATCTGAAATCACTTCGACTTGAGGACGGGGCGCGGGTCCTCGATCTGGGCTGCGGCGAAGGGCGTCATATGCACGCCGTCTATTTCGAGCGCGCCGTCGAGATTTTCGGTATTGATCTGTCCACCGATGACATGGCGAAGGCTTGGTCGGGGTTCGAGTCCCATCCGGATCTCAGCGGGCGCGAGGCCCATTTCGGCTTCGCAGCCGCCGATGCGCTCGGCCTGCCCTTTAACGATGGCACCTTCGACGTCATCGTCTGTTCAGAAGTCCTGGAACACATTCCGGACTATCAAACGGCACTGCAGGAGATTGCCCGAATCATCCGGCCCGGCGGCAGGCTTGCCGTCAGTGTGCCCCGGTTCTGGCCCGAATGGATCTGCTGGCGGCTCAGTGAGCACTATCACAACACGCCTGGCGGTCATGTTCGCATATTCAAGGATCAGGCCTTGCGCCGGGACATTGAGGCGGCCGGATTCCGGTTCGTCCGACGGCACTATGCCCATGGTCTGCACAGCCCCTATTGGTGGCTGCAATGTGCCATGTGGCAAACCAAAGAGAAAAACTGGGCGGTTCGTCAGTATCACAAGTTTCTCGTCTGGGATATTATGGAGCGGCCGGCCTTGACACGGGGCCTTGCCGCGCTTGCCGATCCCGTGATGGGCAAAAGCGTCGTGCTTTATTTCGACCGCTTGCCTGATGACACCACCGGACCAGGATCGGATCGCCCGTGAAACAGTTCTATTTGACACGGCAGGCTGTCGAGGACGGGTTCTTCGACGGCGCCCACCGGCGTATTCGCGACCTGCAGGGGCCGGACGGGGCCATTGCCTGGTATGACAATGGGGTCGTCGATCCCTGGAACCACACGGAAGCGGCCATGGCGCTTACCGTGCTCGGGGATCTCGACGGGGCACGGGCCGCCTATGGCTTTTTGTTGAGCAGTCAGCTAAAGGACGGGTCCTGGTGGGCCCAATATGGGGCCGCCGTGCCACTCGATGATGAACGCTATAGCGGCAATGGCGAACAGGAAAAGCGTCTGCGGGACACGAATTTCTGCGCCTATCCCGCCACGGGCCTGTGGCACCATTATCTTGTCACGGAAGATTTGAGCTTTCTCAAGGACCATTGGCCCATGATCCGGGACGCGATTGATTTCGTGCTCTCGCTGCAAAGTGAGCATGGCGACATTCGCTGGGCCGCCGATGATGAAGGCACGCCTGAGGATGACGCGCTCATCACCGGTTGCAGTTCAATCCACAAAAGCCTGTGGTGCGCCTATCGTATTTCTGAAACTGTCGGTCAGCCTCGGGCCGATTGGTTGGCGGCCCGGGAGCGGCTGGGCAACGCCTTGTGCACCAAGCCGGAACGCTTCGACCGGCAGTGGGAAAGCAAGAGCCGCTATTCCATGGACTGGTACTATCCGGTGCTTTGCCAGGTGATCCGTGGACAGGCTGCCGAGGCGCGCCTTGCCAGCCGGTGGAATACCTTTGTCGTTGACGGTTTTGGCTGCCGATGCGTGTCCGATCAGCCCTGGGTCACCACGGCGGAGAGCTGTGAACTGGTGCTCACCCTGCTTGCCGTCGGCCAAAAGCAACGTGCGGAGGATCTTCTCTCCTGGCAGCACAAATGGCGTGATGAGGCTGGTGCCTATTGGATGGGCTTCCAGTTCGAAAACAATGTGGCCTGGCCGGATGAAAAGCCCGCTTGGACGGCGGCGGCGGTCATCCTGGCCGCCGATGCTCTGCTGGGCCTGACAAAGGCCGCGGGCCTCTTCACGGGCCGTGACGGCGAGGTCGAAGCGGCCGTCTAGTGTCGTGGATCAGAAGTCCGCATGAGACGTCCCGGCACGTCCGTCTGCGGA
>CAYUYV010000042.1:0-6036 GCA_964449455.1 uncultured Alphaproteobacteria bacterium
GCAGGCGAGGCTTGGGGCAAACGACTTGAGACGCGTGACGGCGGACGACACCAATCACCTATTCCGGCCGGGCGAGATCGCCGGCCTTTTGCGGCGGCGCACCCGCATCGGTGCGCTCATTGCCCTCTTGTTTGTTTCTGGCTGTGCCGTCTCACCAAAGGTGGAGGACGCTCCTGTGCCCCCGGCGCCGGACGAAGGCTGGGCCGCCCCGGGCGCAGGCGAAGCCAGGGGCCGCCCCATCACCCAGAACTGGCTCGATGACTTGCACTCGCCCATCCTCGACGCGCTGGTCGCTGAGGCTCTGATCTACAACAACAATCTGGCTCAGGCAGTTGCACGGCGAGACGGCGCCCTGGCGAGTGCCCGAGTGGCCGGTGCTGCGCGCTTCCCGACCCTGGACGCCGCCGCCAATGGCTCGCGCTCGCGCCTGTCGACCGATATCGGCTTCGGGCCCGATACGCAGGGGGTCTCCTCCCTGTCCTGGTCGCTTCAAGCGAGCTGGGAGGCCGATGTCTGGGGTCGCATTCGGGACGCAACCCGCGCCGCCAAGGCCGATGCGGCGGCGTTCGAACGGGATCTGTCCAATGCGCGCCTTTCCATTGCCGGCTCGGTCGCGACGGCCTGGTTCACCCTGATCGAGGCCCACCAGCAGACGCTTCTGGCCCAAAGCGATGTGGAGAACCGGGAGCGAAACCTCCGGCTCATATCGCGGCGATTTGCCTCCGGCCTCTCCCGCAGTCTGGATCTGCGCCTGGCCCGATCGGATCTTGCAACCGTTCGCGCCGGACTTGAGGCGGCCATTCAGACAGAGCGGGAAGCAGCGCGTGGTTTGGAGGTTCTTTTGGGCCGTTACCCCAAGGCAAGCCTCGATTATCCGGACACGTTGCCTGAATTGCCGACGCTCGATGGCGCTGGCATTCCCGCACAGATCCTGGTCCGCCGGCCGGACCTGCAATCGGCTGAGGCTCGGCTTTTGGCGGCGGGGCTTCGGGTGCGTGAAGCGCGCAAGGCCCTGCTGCCCCGTCTCACCTTTACGGGCAATCTTGGGCCGGAGAGCAGCACCTTGGGTGACTTGTTCGATGCGGAGGAAATCGCGGGCAACATCATCGGCGGCCTGGTCCAACCCCTGTTCCAGGGCGGCCGACTGCGCGCCAATATCGATCTCACCCGCGCACGGGCCGAGGAAAGCCTCTACTTCTATGTCGACACGGTTCTGAACGCCTATCGCGAGGTTGAAAACGCCCTGGATGCCGAGGCCCTGCTCGCACGCCAGGAGGCGGAGCGGGCCAGGGCCGCCGAGGAAGCCCGCGCATCCCAGGCGCTTGCCGAACGGGACTACCGGGCGGGCATCGTCACCATTTTTGACTTTCTGGAATCGAACGCGCGCCGCATCGCCAATGAAAGTGCCTTGTTGCTGGTCCGGCGGATCCGGCTGACCAATCGCATCGCGCTTTATGTCGCCCTCGCCGCCCCCTTTGAGCCCGATACGCCTGCACCGCTGAGAACCGTTCCGTATTCGTCCGATGCCACTGGCCGGACCATCTCAGACGACCGGACCACCGGAGAAGACCCATGAGCCTGCCAAGCTTGCCCCCCGTCCCCGTGCTCTTCATCTCCCGCAAAGCGATCACCGTGGGAGCGCCGCTTCTGGTCCTGGCCCTCACGATTTTCGCCTTCATCGCGATCAATTCCAATCGGCCGCAGCCGGAGAAACGGGAGGCGGAAGAACGTCCGGTTTCCGCCTTTGTGGCGCGGGCCAAGCGCATGACGGTGATTCCCAAGGTCGTTACCCAGGGCGAGGTCCGCCCCTTGCGGGAGATCGATCTCATTCCGCAAGTGGGCGGACGGATTGAGGAGATTGACCTCAATTTCGAACCGGGCGGCGCCTTCACAAAGGGCGAGCTGTTGTTCCGGATCCAGGAAGCAGATTACGAGCTCGCCGTTGTGCGCGCCCAATCCCAGGTCGCCCAGGCCCGCCAGAACCTGGTGCGCGAGTCCGCGGAAGCGGAGATGGCGCAGAAGGACTGGGCGGAACTGGGCGAAGGGGAGGCAAGCCCCCTCACCCTCCGCCAACCCCAATTGGAAACACGGCGGGCGGAGCTTCAGGCGGCGGAGGCCAATCTCGCGGAAGCCGAACTTGCCCTGCGGCGCACCCGGATCACCGCTCCCTTTGACGGCCGGGTCCGCGAAAAGCGCGCTGACCTGGGCCAGGTCGTTGGCCCCCAAACCATACTGGGACGGATTTTCTCCACCGAAATCGTTCAAATACCGCTTCCCCTGACAGACCGGGAGCTGGGCGTCGTGGGCTTGCCCATTGGCTATAATGCACCAGACCGGGATGGTCCCATCGTCAATCTCAGCACCACCGTGGCTGGCGAGGCGCGCCGCTGGCAGGGCCGCATTGCACGCACCGACAGCGCCATCGATCCCCAGACCCGGGTCCTCACCGCGATCTGCGAAGTGGTCGATCCTTATGGCAAGAGCGCCGATGATGGGGTTCCCTTGGCCGTCGGGCTCTTTGTCACGGCGGAAATTCCGGGGCGGGCCGTGGAAGATGTAATTGTGATCCCCCGTGCCGCCTTAAGGAGTGCCGACAGCCTTTATGTGGTGACTACGGATGAAGAGGGCGTGGACCGGCTGGAAATCCGTTCCGTCAGTGTGGCCATCACGGAGCCGGATCGGGTGATCCTGGCAAGCGGCCTTGAGGAGGGCGAGCGCGTCATCATCTCCGCCATCGAAGGGGCCGTAGGGGGACTTCGGATCCAGACCCTTGAGGAACGCGAATTGGCGCGCGCCAAGGAGGAAGAGCAGCCATGAACGGTCTCGTCGCCTGGTGGGCGCGCAACACGGTTGCAGCCAATCTGCTCATGGTGGGCATTATTCTGGCCGGCACGCTCGGCTTCTTCCGTATGGAGCGGGAGGTCTTCCCGACCTTCCGCCTCAACTGGGTGGAGGTCACGGTCGCCTGGCAGGGCGCTTCGCCCCAGGACGTTGAAGAACAGCTCATCGTCCGTGTCGAAGAAGCCCTGGCTGATCTGGACAATGTGGAGCGCCTGCGCGCCGTGGCCGGCGAAGGCTTTGGCCAGGTCTTCATTGAGGCCTATCCGCGGGTCGATATCGGCGATTTCATCAATGAGGTGAAACTCCGGGTCGACAGTATTTCAAGCTTCCCAACCGATATCGAGCAGCCCCAGGTCCGCGAGATCGTGGCCCGGGACGAGATCATGTATGTCGCCGTTTATGGGGATGCGGACGAACGGGTGCTGAAGCGGACGACGGAGCGTCTGCGCGATGAGGTCTCGCTCCTGCCCGGGGCGGCGCTCACGGAGCTTGTGGGCACCCGGCGGGAGGAAGTCTCCATTGAGGTGTCGGAGGAAGCGCTGCGCCGCTATCGCCTGACCTTCGACGATGTGGTCCGGGCCGTACGGGCCGACTCCATCAATCTGTCTTCGGGCACGGTGCGCACGGACACAGGCGGCGTCCAATTGCGCGTGCGTAATCTCGCCGACACCCAGGCGGATTTTGAGGAGATCATCATCCGGGAAAGCCGGGACGGCGCCATAATACGTGTGCGTGATGTGGCGACCGTTGTCGACGGCTTTGAGGATTTTTTGAGCACGACCCGGTTTGACGGCCAGCCGGGCTTCCTGATCGGGATCCAGGCCGGCGAACGCATGAATGTGGTTACCACTGCGACGGCCGTGAAGGAGTGGATCGAGAAAACCCGGGATACCATGCCGCCGGGCCTCACGCTGGATCTGTTTCTTGACCAGTCCAAGACCTATTTTGACCGCATGGAGACCATTTCGAACTCGGCCCTGATCGGCCTCACCCTGGTCTTCATCGTGCTGATCCTGTTTTTGCGCACACGCGTTGCTGTCTGGGTCACCATCGGCATCGCCTCGGCATTCGCCGGCGCCTTCGTCTTTCTGCCTGCGCTCGGCGTGTCGCTCAATATGCTGACCCTGTTTGCCTTCCTGCTGGTGATCGGGATCGTGGTGGATGATGCCATCATTGTCGGCGAAAACATCCATGCCCGTGTCGAAAAGGGCGAGACCGGCGTGACGGCAGCCGTGGTCGGCACCCAGATGGTCTTGAAACCGGTCATCTTCGCGGTCGTCACCACCATGATCGCCTTTGCGCCCTGGCTGTTCCTATCCGGTGCCCAGGTCCAGGTGACGCGGCAGATGTCCCTTATCATCATCCTGGCCCTGACCTTCTCGCTGATCGAGGCTCTGCTGATCCTCCCTGCCCACCTGTCCCACATGACGCCCAAGACCCGTCATGGCCGCATTGCTCGCGTGCAGCAAGGCCTCGCGGACAGCCTCATTTTCTTTGCGGAGAATGTTTACAGACCCATTATCCGCTTCTGCGTGCTCCAGCGCTATTTCACGGTCACCGTGTTCCTCTTTTTCTTGACCATCAGCTTCGCCGTGGTCACCTCAGGCTTTGTGAAGTTTTCCTTCAGCCCGGAGATCGAAAACGAACTCGTCCGCTTTGACATCAGTTTCCCCGACGGCACCCCCTATGACCGGTCCGACGTTGTGGCAACCCAGGTCGACCTGGCTCAAAAACAGCTCATCGCAGAATTTGAGCGGGACATGGCCGGAGCCCGGTTGATCGAGCACTATTTCACCTGGGTTCGCGAAGGTGCGGTGACCCATTGGATGCTTCTGACGCCGTCGGAGGAACGGGACACCCCCGCCCGTGTGATTGCGACACGCCTGCGCGAACTGGTCGGCGATATTCCTGATGCAGAAGAAATCGATCTCGATTTCACCATCAATGATACCGATACCGGCATCGACTTTGCCGTGAACGCCCCGCGGCTCGACCAGCTTCGCGCTGCCGTCGAGGACTTGAAGGAAAAACTGCGCACCTATTCGGCCGCCTTTGACGTGCGGGACAATCTGCAAAGCTCAACACCCGAGATCCGGCTTAAACTCAAACCAGGCGCCGAACAGATCGGCCTGACCCTCGGGGAAGTTTCCCGCCAAGTGCGCCAGGCCTATTTCGGCGAGGAAGTCCAGCGCCTGCCCCGTGAGGGCAATGACGTCCGGGTCTTCGTGCGCTATCCCCGGGAGGCGCGGCGCAGCCTCCAGAGTCTGGAGAATTTCCGCATTCGGACGGCCGATGGGCGCGAGATTCCCCTCTTCGCCGTGGCGGATGTGGAATACGGACCCGGCATCAACCGCATCAACCGCCGTGAGCGCCAGCGCTCGGTTCAGGTGAGCGCCGAACTGACCGACGATATCGGCAGCCGCATCCGCCAGGAACTCTATGAGGACTTCTTTCCGACCTGGAAGACCCGTTACCCCGGCGTGACCATTGGCGCGATTGGATCCGCAGAAGGCCAGGCCCAGTTTTTCGCGGAGATCCAGAGCCTCTATCTGATCGCATTTCTTTCCATGTATGCGATGTTGGCGATTGCTTTCCGCTCCTACTGGCAGCCGCTCCTCGTGATGACTGCGATCCCCTTTGGCTATATGGGGGCCGTTTATGGCCATATGATCTTTGGGCTGACCATGGCCCTGTTCTCCTATTTCGGCATCGCCGCCGCGGCCGGCGTCGTGGTCAACGACAATCTGGTGCTGCTCGATCAGGTGAACCGCATGCGTGGCCACGGAGCATCGGCCTTGGATGCGCTGGTGGAATCTGGCGTGTCGCGGTTCAGGCCGATCCTGTTGACATCAGTCACCACGTTTATCGGCTTGCTGCCCATGATTGCCGAGCGCTCTATCCAGGCCCAGTTCCTCAAGCCAACGGTCGTTGCACTCGCCTTCGGCGTCGCTTTTGCGACTTTCGTGACACTACTTTTCGTGCCGGCCCTTTATGCGGTGGGGGCGGACATTGCTCGTTTCTTCCGTTGGGCCTATTTCGGCACGCCCCGCGCCCCGCTCGATGCGCCTACGGACATAGACGAAAACGCTCCGGCCACGCTGTAACCGTTGCTGATCCGTATTTTGGGCCTTGCCAATGACTGGCATGCACCGCAATTTGGAGTGTACCGTAGCCGCACAAGAGAGAAACGGTGAC
>CAYUYV010000042.1:6136-12696 GCA_964449455.1 uncultured Alphaproteobacteria bacterium
GACCGGGAGGGCGTTTGATGATCAGGACAATCCTCAGGGCTGGCGTAGCCGCCCTGCTTCTGGCCTCAACAACCGCATATGCGGATGGGGACAACGGTGATGCCTGGTATCCGTCCCGCTATGGGGCCGAGGACACCATCGGTGCCCTGAACCTCCTCGATGAGAAAGACGTCCTGCGCGGTGCATCCCTGATCCGTGAAGGGAAGGTCTATGCCCTGGGCGGCGTGACGGGACGCGCAACGCCGGCCTTCGGCCATCGCAGTTTCCAGCTCTTCCTCTATCCCCATGCCAATGGCTCCGGCGAACCCAGAGGGCCCAATGGCACGACTTTCAATGACGATTTCATGATGACCTGGCTCGGCATCGGGACCCAGATCGACGGCTTTGCCCATGGCGGCATCAGGCACCGCTATTACAACGGGCGCACGGTGGATGAGGTGTTCGACGCCAAAGGTGCCAAACTGTTCGGCACCCATCAGATCCCGCCCATCGCCACGCGCGGTATTCTGATCAATATGGCCGCCCATTTCGGGACGGCAATGATGGAGGCGGGCACCGTCTTCAACCGCGCGGAAATCGATGCGGCTGCAGAGGCCCAGGGCATCGCCATTGCTGAAGGCGATGTGGTCTTGTTCCACACGGGCTGGCAGGCTCTTGCGGAGTCGGACCCGAAGCGCTTTCTCTCCGGTGAGCCGGGCTTGGGAGCTGAGGGTGCGCGCTATCTCGCCTCGCTTGGCGTCGTGGCGGTGGGCGCCGACACATTCGGCCTTGATGTCATCCCCTTCGAGACGTCCGCGAATGGCGATCCGGCCCCCTATTTTCCTGCCCACCAGATTCTCCTTGCGCAGAACGGCGTCCACATTTTGGAAAATATTCAGACGGCAGAGCTTGCGGCCGACAGTGCCTACAGTTTCCTGTTTGTCCTTGGCATCCCCCGTTTCCAGGGCGCCGTCCAGATGGTGATCAATCCGATCGCGATCCGGTGAGGCCAGCCAAGCCTTTTTCGCGCCCTTGGTCCGTATGGGTCGCCGTACAGGCAGGCCCATCATGGGTCCAGCCCAGAATGAAGCCTCGGTCGGGTGGGTTCTCATCCGCCGGCAGACCAATGATCCGGCGTGCCCCCACGGTGTCGACCTCCACCACAAAACCGGTTGCCCCTTGTGATGCAAGACGGGCCATGGCGTCGAGCACATGCCCCTCGCCTCTTTGCTCCAGAACGGTAAGGCGTTGGGCCAGATCGCCATGGCCAGGCGTCAGCGTGTCTCTCGCCGGACCGATCTTAACGCCCCGCAAACCGCGGGGCGCCCCGGAGCCGTGGTGCCAGGCATCGCGCAAGAACGGCAAGGCAACGGCGCCCCTTGCCTTGAGGAGCCAGCGAAAGACACGCCGCATCGTGATCCCCACAGGCACCCCCTACTGCCCAGAGCCGCTTTGGACAAAGCGGTTAAAGACGGCAAGGTGCCGGTTGACATAGCCGGAGATCTCTTTCCGGGTCGCCTTATATTCCTTCTTTCTGCTGAATATGGGCAAGATCGGCAAATCAAGCGCCTTGATCGCGATCAGGCTGACATCCTTGATGCCATCCGTCTTGATACTGACATCAGGATATTCGGTCACTTGGAGACCAAGCCGGAATACTAGGGTGACCATGGCATCACCGGTCGACAAGGGCTTGAGCGATCCTGACGGATCAATCAGCCGGGCAGGCGCCCGCGCGGCAATAACATTATCATCAAATGCCACCATCTGGTCGCGATAGGGCCGGCCGCCTTCTTTGAGACGGATCAAATAAAAGTTCTGGTTTGAGAGGGCCGACCGCAGGAAACGGCTCATGCGCCTCCTCAAATCGGCGGGCTCCTTTTTCCAGCAGGCTTTCGCCTCAATGAGCAAAGGCTTAACAACCTTCCAGACCGAATGGAGGTCCCCAGTACGGTAGTGTCTGCCCATGGCGCGCCGTTCACTCGCCACCTGGCCGAGGACCTTTGCGCATCGCTCATCCCCATCACGCTTGAGAAAACTCTCCGTAAGGAGACCGTGGAGCCTGCCTTCCACAAGATAATCCGCAATGTGATAGCTGAGACCGATAGTCCTTTCACGGATTGAACCGGAGATTGACCCATGGAGATCGATCTGGGCGCGCTGCTTGTCTGTGTCCTCCTCCTTCTCATTCTCCTTTTTCACGATGGTGCCGTCCGGGTTGACATGGGCAAGGGCACTCAGGCGCAAGCCGGCGATCCTGTATCGGGGCATGAGGCCGGGCGGCAGAGGGTGGGCCTTGGCCGGTGACACAGGCAAGACGGACGGCCGCGCGGTTTTTTGAACCCGTTCCGCCATAGCCGTCACGGTCCCGATTGTCTCAATCAGCTCTGCAAATTGGGCGTCAACCTTCTGGGGCTCCTCATTTTCCTCATCCCCTGTTTCCTCCGGCAATCGAACCGGTTCGTAGGGCTGGACCAGGCCCTGCCCACCGCCGACCAACGCATCACCAAAGGCCAGCAACAGGGTGAAGGCCTCATCATCCGTCACCTGACCATCAAGTGTTTGAAGAGACTGCCGCCCGTCCGTGATTGTAAGAACACCAGAAGCACTATCGGCATGGATGAAGGCTGGATGGTGCAGCGTCAAGACTGGCTCGACCTGCGCTTCGGGCCTCTCCAGCTCCGCGTCCAAGCCGGCCTGGTCACGGATGAGAGGCTCAAGCCTCATGCGGGCGCGCAGATCGATATATTTTTGCTTCTTGTTGTCTTTGGCAAAGATGAACCGGGCCCGGCGGACCGTGCGGGTGGCCGTAAAGGCAAATTTGTGGGCCACGCCGCCAATGATGGGCAATGAGGGAATGGTCAGACGGCCGAGCCCCGCAATTGCATGATTGTGGTGCGCATCGACGGCCCTCATGGTGCTGACCAATGCGGCCTCAAGAGTTCTGGGGACGAGGGTCCGGGCCTCTTCTTCGTCCATGGCAATCGGGCTCAAAGGGCGGCGCTAAGGCTGGGCGCCCAGCGCCGTGTCCGTGAGCCCGGCAAGACGCAAAACCATGTTCAGAATACGGGGCAGACGTTCTTTTTTCGTGGCGTCCGCAGAAATCTTCTCCCCCTCAACGGTTACGGCAATGACGTTTATGCTGCGGTCCGACATCGTTGTTGTTCCCGGCTCCAGAAAGACAAAGAGGGTTAAAGCCGGCTGGGCCACCTCGGCGGGCAGGCTTTGAATGATCAGCGGCATTGTCCTGCCGGCACGGCCTTCAAGATCCTTCACCATCGCTTCGAAACGGATCTCGGCGTTCTCTTCGGCGGCGGCGCGCAGCAAGGCCATGGCCGCGGCCCGCTCCTGGTGGCCCTGCAAGATCCTGGTCTGCGGCGATGTCTTGACAATTTCGTCGAGGATATCGGGCGGGGGCGGCACTGCGACAACATCGAATGTCACCCGGTTGAAAAGGGTCTGAACATCTTCTTCCTCATCCTTATAGAAGAGGACATTGACCCCGTTCTTGTCCGTACGCGTCAGACCGAAGCGCATTTCTGCCGTGACTTTCGGAATACGGAACAAAGCGCCCATATCGGGCGCGGGCCGAGCAGCGGAATAGGACAGGGATTGACGGTCCAGATGCTCCTGGGCGTTCAGCATGCTCCGTCCGACCGCGTGGAAGAAATCCTCCATCCCCTGCATGGCGATGGGCCCCTGGGTGTCCGTATCCTCCAGCCCAGCGTCGAAGGCAACTAACGCAGCATCAAGATTGTTCTTGGCGACATCGAGGATTTTGATCGCCTTTCTTTGCAACGCGTCAAGCCTGCGGGTCTCGAAAGCGCTCAATGCGCCTGAAGCACCAACGTCACGCGAATCTGCATCGATCCTCGACAACGTGGCCATATGTTGGTCGATCTCGTCACTGATTGTCTGGATCGCGTTTTTGAGTTCTTGTTCGCTTGCCATTGCGCGATGACCTGGACCTTGCGCCCAACAACGCCTTGAGCGTTATCGGACAGAATGACGAAAAACCCAACCGCCTGAGGATAGAAACCAGCCGCACTGCAAGTCCATGGCCTCACGCAGTGCACGCCGAGCCTTTGGCGCCGTCACCGCATCCTGAGTAGTTCTAACCCCTAGTCCCCCTCCGTCTTAGCCGTCTTGCCTCCCTCCGTCTTAGCCGTCTCGCCTCCCTTCATCGCATCAGCGAGCGCTTTTATCTCTTTGCCTTGACTAACTTGCACAGTCTCGCGGTCTTTGTCTTCGGGCAGATTTGCTATTACATCCGGAAATGTTTTTGCGGCGGCCAGCAGTGCCTTCCTCGCCTCGGTCTCAGGATTGGCATGCAGAACGGCGGTGATGCGTGCGGCCGCCCTGTAGTCCATATCGAACGCGCGGGACATGGCCATGTTTACCGCAACGGCCTTCGCGGCGAAGCTGACGCTCCCAGTCGTGGTTCTCGACCGGCTTTCAGTCACATCAACACTCACATCCAATGTGGTTTGTGTGAACTGATAGCGCGGGGGCGCCAGGGTCTCGACAATGGCCATGACGTCCTTGTCTTGTTTTTGCTCCTCGGCCAGGTCAGCGACGATCCGAGCCAGGTCCTTCAGTCTTTTGACATAGTCCACATTCATCGCCGTCTGGGCTTCGGCAACGCCCTTTCCCAGGCTGGCAATGATGCCAGCAATGTCGGAGAGGTCTTCGGTGATATCGCTCATGACGGCAATCCTGACTTTTGTACTTGGCAATCACGACTGATCTGTGGACGGAGCGCGGTTGGCGGCCTGTGGCACACGCACCACATCCACCTTCAGGCGCACAGCCCGGTCCACCGTGTTGGTATGGCGTCGCTCAAGCGCCAGGCTGACGGGTGTGCCCACAAGGCCAATGCCAGTCCTCCAGGACTGCCCTTGCGTCTCGCTCAGCAAGACGGACACATCGACGCTCAGCGCACTGATGGTTAAGCCTTCAGGCAGGGCCCTGGCTGCGTCAACGGCCTGTTGAGCGGCCCAAGCGGTGATGTCACCAGGATTGCCCCCCGGCATGGGAGATTCGACCATTGGCGTGGTCTTTGGCACCTGCCCCTCCTCCCCGGCATTCGTCATTCTCTAAACATGGAGTTCCCATGTGTAGAGGGGTATCCGATTCATGAAAGACCGCGGTCACCATGACCAAAGGATAACAAATCGGTATCATCGCCCTTTAAAAGTTGCAAATAGCCCCTTAACCTATCTCTATCTGTGCATTGGCGCGCCGCGAAATGCCGGCGAGACCGGCTGAGCCCCGCGACGGGATCTTGACAACCCCCTGGCACCCTGCGAGCAACCTGCAGACTGATGAGGGCGCCTGTCCTGGCCAGAACCCTTCGCGTCCAGCGCGTGCCTGGTCTCCATAAAGCGGTCCGCAGGTCCACCTCCGCCTTGAGGGTCTGGGTCAACGGGCCAGTGACCGATCAGGCAATTGCACCGACCGGCCAGCGGGGATCCGTCCAGACCCAGTCGGGCCCGGCCCAGCCCAACGGCATGGGCGGTGTCCTCTCGATTGATTGATGCACGACATCGCAGCAGTGCCGACAAACGCCGGAAGAGGTGAACAGAATGAGCGACATCGCCCACGCGGACCATTTTCACGAGCCCGTTGAGACCCCCATGGGCCATGACCTGAACGGAAACGCCATGAACGCATCGGAACAGTTCGACCCCATTCCCGGCCCCCTTGAGCAGGATCTCGACGAGCGGGTTGCGACCGCGGAGCGGGATATCCGCGGCATGGTCGAATGGTATGAGGACCAGATTCCTTATTGGACCCGCATCTCTTTCCGCATCCGCATGGCAAGCTTTGTGTTCGCGGTGTTCGGGGTGCTGCTGCCGATCCTTGGCACTTCTGCAGACGCGTCCAAGAACGCCTTCGCCGCCCTGGTCTTCGCCGGTCTGCTTTTCGCGCTGGATCGTTATTTCCTGGTGTCTCACCGCTGGGGCAGTTTCGTTCTAACCCGCCTGTCTCTGCTGCGCATCGTTCAGTCCCTGCGCTCCGAATACGCAAAGCGCAAGCTGGGCTGGATCGATGGGCCGACCCATGACGATGCCCTGTCCGTCTACGCCCTGTGCGACGAGAAGATTATGCAGGCGCATAGCGAGCGGGAAGAAGAAACCCAGTCCTGGGCCGGAAACCTGCGCGAGACCACTTCGTCCCTTGGCGCGCGTATTGCCCGGCTGACTTCAGGCCGGAACCGGCCCGCCTCCACAGGCACGGAGGGCGGCCTCCAGGTGCGCGTCACCCGCGCCAATGCCTTTGACCGCCTGACCCTGACCACAGATGACGGCATCAAGCGCGAGATCTCCGGCCAGATCCCAAATGAGATCGCCATCAATGGCGTCAAGGCCGGCATGCGCCGCCTGGAGATGGTGTTCCACAATGGCGAGGAGGTCATGGAGTCCTCCAAGCTCGTCATCGTGAAGCCCGACGAGATCACCACCCTCGACATTCCCGAAGCGGAAGCCGCTTAATCCGTACACTTCACAGCTGAGATCGGTCGGCCGGTGACGCTCCGCGTGACCGGCCTTTTTCATGGGATACTGGCCTTTTGCACGGGA
>CAYUYV010000042.1:12796-31680 GCA_964449455.1 uncultured Alphaproteobacteria bacterium
GGGATACTGGCCTTTTGCACGGGAGTATGTGGCTCAGGTCAGGATATATCCGATGGGTTTCCCGCTGTCCTTCGATCATGGCGAGGACCCTAAGGTCCTCAAGCCTCAATGCTGGTTCGGCGCAGATCATGCGGAATACCTGATTTCATATTGGCAAAATGCAGACGGAGATTCTGCATTTTGCCGAATGCAACATGGCTATTGCGCAGTCCCGGTTTCACTCCCGGCGCAGGAGTTCGAAGATGTCGAGGCCGAATTCCGGCTCATAGGCCTCTTCGGGCGCCTTGCGGACCGCCTCGTCCAGCGCCTCGGCATCCGGGCCGACCAGGATGCGCCAGCGGTCCTCGCGCACGCCGTTCAGAATAATGGTCGCCGCAGCATCGGCAGTGGTCATGGCACTGTCCCGGAACCACTCACCCATTGCCCGGGCCTCCTGGGCCTGCTCTTCCGGGACGCCAAACTCGGCCATGGTGTTGAGCGCAATCGAGGTGCCGATATGGCCCGGCATGACCACGCTCGCCTTCACATGGGGAGCGTTGACCTTCAGATCGATCATGAGTGCTTCGGTGAAGCCTTTCACGGCGAATTTTGCGGCCGAATAGGACGTGTGCGGCTGATCAGCGCCGAGGCGGGCCCAGAAACCGTTCACGGAGCTGACATTCACCACATGGCCTTCGGGCGCATTGACCACGAGCGGCAGGAAGGCGCGGCACATGTAGTAGACCCCGTACCAGCACACACCGAAGGTGCGCTCCCACTGGTCCCGTGGCCCGTTGACAAAGCTGCCGCCACCGCCAATGCCCGCATTGTTGAAGAGCAGATGCACGTGATCAATATCGTGTACGGAAAGTGTGTCATCGCGGAAGGCTTGAACCTGCGCCTCATCCGCCACATCGGCGCGGAAGGTGCTCACCCGCACCCCCTGGGGCGCGCCTTCGAGGGCAAGGCGCCGGGTCTCGGCCATATTGCTTTCAGAGATATCGCACATGGCCACGCTGCATCCCTCGGCAGCAAGCTGACAGGCCAGTGCCCGGCCCATGCCCGATCCACCACCGGTGATGACGGCCATTTTTCCGCTGAAATCCTTCATGAGTGCTCTCCCCTGCTTTCCGGTTATGCTGTTGTGCCTGGCTGTTCAATAAGCGGACCGGGTCGCACATCATAACCGGATAATTGGATAACCGGATAATTGGATAACCGGATAACTGGCCAAGCCTTGAATCGACCGGATCTGCCCATGGACACCGCTACATGTTTCCGCGCCCAAGCCCACAACAATGCTTGGGCAAACCACCGCCTGCTGACGGCCTGCGGACAGCTTTCGCAAGGGGCGCTTGACGAGGCGCGCACGGGCTTTTTTCCCTCGATCATGGCGACGCTCGACCACATCCTGCTGGTCGACGCGTATTATGTGGGCGGGATCGAGGGACGGGCTGATCTCAAGGAGTGCCTGGAGCGGCCGCCCCTGGAGGCCTTTGCCGATCTGGAACGGCAACAACGCTCCGTGGACCGCCGATTGATCGGCATCTGCAGTGGGCTCACGGACGCGGCGATGGCGCGGATGGTGGATCTGCCCCGCACCGGTTGGGTGCAGACAGAACGGGTGGACCGGATCCTGCTGCACCTGTTTCAGCACCAGGTCCATCACCGGGGCCAGGTCCATGCCATGCTGGCGGGCACATCGATCGCACCGCCCCAGCTCGATGAGTTTTTTTTGGACCACGAAAAGGAAAGGGCCCTGAGGGCGGAGGAATTCGCCGCCCTGGGTTTTAAAGAAGACGCGATCTGGGAAGCCGCGATGGGGCGCCCCAGAGGCTAAAGGCTAGAGGGGTCGGAGCCTAGAGCAGCGTTCCCGGGTCAGGCTTTGCGCAGCAGGCTGACGATAAACAGCAGCACCGCGCCGCCAATGAAGCTGGCCACAATGCTCCACATCAAGGTGATTCCACCGAGCCCCAACATTCCCAAAATGAAAAAGCCGACGCCGCCACCCAGAACGCCGATCACCGTGTTCCACAGCAACCCCAGACTGCGTGATGCGAGCACCATGCCGGCAAGATTGCCGCCGATGGCCCCAATGACCAGGGTCATAACCAGTGCTTCGAGGCTCATAATCCCCTCCTGTTTTCATTGCTATGAACAGGGGCGGGCGCTCTGCGTGCGCCCATGAACAGCGCAAGACTTTACCCCTTGTGAATACCTACACCGGGCGCAACCGCATGAACAGCCGGCAATCGCAGCAGCACCCCTTTAACGCTGTTCTTACACGCGCCAGGGCACTCTCTCCAGGTCATGTCATGGGAGTGGGTGCAATGAAACGGCTGTGGATCGTTGGAGCAAGCGGGTTTGGGCGCGAAGTCCTGTCCCATGCGCGGGATATCCAGGCCGCTGGACAGGCTGACTGGGACATCGCCGGCTTCCTGGATGACCGCTCCACAATCCTGGAAGGCCATGACGTTACTCCCGGCCTGAAAGGCCCCGTGGAGTCCTTTCGTCCCCAGGCAGATGACTGTTTCTTTATCGCCATTGGCGAGCCGGAGGCGCGGCTGCGCTATGCCCGGCTGCTGTGGGAGAAGGGGGCTCGGTTTGAAACCCTGATCCATCCAACCGCGGCCATCGGGGAACGGGTGCATATTGGCAAGGGGTGCCTGTTCGCGCCGTTCAGCGGCGCCACCTGCGATGCCCGGATCGGTGACTTCGTGATCTTCAACTCAAAGTCCGGGGCCGGCCACGACACTGTCATCGGCGACGGATGCACGCTGGCCGCCTTTGCGGAAGTGACCGGCGGGGCACGGCTGGGCCGCGGCGTATCGCTTGGTACCCACGCGGTCGTTCTGCCCGGCATCGCGGTTGACGAAGGCGCGGAGGTTTTCGCAGGCGCCGTCGTCGCCCGTCACACCCCGGGCAATGCTCGGGTCGGCGGCAATCCGGCTCGGCGGGTAGCCTGAAACATGAAGCATGAGGCACGAGAGCTGACGATCAGGTGGCGCCGATGCCGCCATCCGCGGCGAGAACGGCGCCGGTAATCCAGCGGCCCGTGTCGGCGAGAAGATAGGCCACTGCACCGGACACATCATCCGTGGTCCCATAACCAAGGGGATGGGTGGCTTCAAGTGCTGCCTGCTGGTCCTGGTCCACCGCGCGGTTGGAAGCCTCGACACCCTCTGTCATGACAATGCCCGGCGCAATGCAGTTCACCCGCAAGCGATCGCCGGCGCATTCAAGGGCCAGGCAACGCGCCGCGGAGATGAGCCCCCCTTTGGTGGCGCTATAAAGCGTCTGCCCCTTCAGTCCTTTGAGGCCGGCAATCGAAGATACGAGCACCAGACCGGCATTTTCCGTATGCGCCTTTTTCTTCCGCAACCCCTTGGCGAGCAGAAGGGCCGAAGACAGATTGATACGGACAATCTCTTCAATCCGCTCCACACTCAATGCCTTTACAGGAACGACAGCAATCTGACCGGCGAAATGGGCCGCGCCGTCCAATGGGCCTTCATCGGCCGTGAGGGCGCTCAACCACGGCTCAATGGCGGGAAGGTCGGAAAAATCGAAGGCCTCACCGCGATGCCCCTCCCCCTCCAAACGGGCGAGGGTCTCTTCAAGACGCGCCGGATCCCGGCCCGAAGCGATAATCCGGGCGCCAAGACGACTGAGGTAAAGACACGCCGCGCGGCCGAGGCCGGAGGTGGCGCCGGTGACAAGGATCGTCCGCCCTGTGAGATCCAAAGGGTTGAACACAGCGCCGCTCATGCCGCTTCCGAACGGGACGCAGGCTGATGGCGTTCGGGCGTCTCGATGGCCTCCGGACCCAGCTCAACAAGGCGCGGGCAAGGCATGGGGCCAGCCGTGACGGCCGCCGAGGCCCAGGACCATCCAACCCCAAACCCGGACAGCAGAAGGCGGCAGGACCGTTCGGCGAGCGCCTCTCCCATGGCCGTCACTAAGGTCAAGGGAATGGTTGCGGAACTCGTATTGCCGAAACGCTCGATGGAGAACTTCATCAGATCCGCAGGCAGCTTGCTGCGCTTGGCGATGTAATCCAGCATGAATTTGTTCGCTTGGTGAAGGACGATCCCATCGACGGCATCGGCTCCGTCATAGGACCATCCGGCGGCAGAACGTGCCGCCTCGATACTCCTAGGCACCTCTCGCAGGGTGAAAGCGAAGACCTGGGGCCCATCCATGAACAAATGGGTATCGGCGCGCATATTGCCGTCCTCACGGGCGCGCGGCTCGCCGGCCTCAGACGTCACAGGATACCGGCACTGACCAGACGGAATGATGAGATGGTCCCGACCCCGCCCATCCGTCCCAAGATCGAACAGCATGGGCTCGGCCCCGTCCGATGTCTCCAGCAGCGTTGCGGTTCCACAATCGCCAAACAGCGCGACAGTGGACCGGTCCGTGGGGGAGACCTGATGGGTCGCAACCTCACCGACAAGCAGAAGGGCGTAACGGGTCTCAAGGCTTTGCAGGAGTTGGGCGGTCTGCCAGAGGCCATAAGTGTATCCGGAACACCCCAGGCTGACATCGAGCGCCGCACAATTCCGGCCCAGGCCAAGACGCGCCTGGAGCACGGTCGCCGTGGCGGGGAGCAGATAATCCGGCGTCTGGGATACGAAAACAACGAGCCCGATCTCTTCGCGGTCCAGCCCCGTGTCCTCGATCAGCGCTTCGGCGGCACCCGCACACATGTCAGATGTGCACATGCCCGGATGAACGAGGCGCCGCTCACGGATGCCCGTTGTTTCGATGAGCTTGCGCCGTTCGCCCTCGGAGAAAAGCGACAGCTCATCATTGCGGATCACCTGGTCCGGCACCGCCGCCGTCAGTCCGGCGATGCGGACACCCTGCACACGGGCCTGAACCATCGTGTCCTCCGCGTTACGCCGCTTGTGCGGGGCGGGCCAGGGCGAACAGTTCCTCCACAGTCTCGCAGCGGGCAACAGCGTCCGGGTCCATCTCGACACCGAAGGTTTCATCCGCATAGACCATGAAGGTCAGCTTATTGACGGAATCCCAGTTTTCCAGATCCTCAAGCCGGGTGCCGGCCGCCAGGCTGCCCGCGTCCTCTTCAAGGATCTCCTCAAAATCCCGGACGAACCGGTCTAAGTCCACCATCTTACCCTCTCCCGCCCGTCAAGGCCGGTCTGCCGGCCCTCTCCCGCCCGTCAAGGCCGGTCTGCCGGCCCTCTCATGACTGAGGATCCCCTTGAGAGTTTGAGGAACGGTTACCTTTGCGCTCAAGAAGGCATGGGCCACCGCATTTGCGCATGATGAGATCAATCGGGATCGGCTGCAGACCGCGACAACGGCCCGGCGCCCCCGCGGCGCGTGCGCGAAACAAACCAGGGCCCAGTCCGTCTCAACCGAAGCGGCATTCGGGTTCACCGGGACTTAAGGCCAGCCGGTCTTGATGATGGCGGGTGAAGAAATCATCCGCATCGTCACTGCGCGCGCCGCGCGGCCAAGTGACGATGCGCAGGACATGAGGGAGAACGCAATGGCTACAGTGATCTTTTTCAAAGGTAAAAGTCAGTACAATGTCATTCGTGTTCACCTTGACGTGGATGCGGCCCTGTTGCGCGCCCGTGGGCACACGGTCCATATCATCGAAGATTTCAAGGACCCCGATCTCCTGAAGCGCCTGTCAGAGGCCGATCTGATTGTCGGCTACCAGGGTTGGGGTTGGGAAATGCGGCTGTCGGATGGACGCCTCGCGCTTGCCAGTCTGCCCACGCCCTATCTGGCCCTGATGGGTGATCATCCGGCCTATCATCTGGCCCGCGTCACGGCCATGGCCCCCCACCATCATCTTGTGCTGTGCTCACAGGCCAATGTCCGTTTCGCGCAGGATTATTTGAAGGTCCCGGGATCCGTTTATCTGGGCCTGCCCACCTATAGTGCGCCGCCACCATTCTCCTGGGACGGACGGGATGTGGAGATTCTGGTGGCCGGCTCCATTGGTCCAGTGGAGGAAATCCTCAGCACACCCGGTCTCGACGATACAGGACGAAAGGCCCTCAAAGAAGGCTACCGGCTCTGGCGCCACGACCATCTGGGCCGCACGGACACTTTTTTCCTTTTCCTCTCAACGGTCGGGGCACCCATTGTGGACCGCAAAGGCCCGGACTATGCCCTCCAGATGGCGACTTTGTTCGACCAATATTGCCGGCGGTCCTACAGGCTCGAAATCGTGCGCAAACTGAAACATTTCCCGCTCACGCTGGTCGGCTCCGGATGGCGGAAACTGTGCAAGGGTCTTGGCAAGAATTTCCGCTTTATCGACACCATGGGCTATGAGAAGTACCAAAATCTCCTGAGACGGACGAAAATCAGCATCAATAATATTGCGCCCCATTTCGATTTTCACGAGCGCATCACCGATGCCGCTGCCAATGGCGCTGCCGTGGTCACCAATCCGTCGCCGGTGGTGTCGAGCGCCTTCACCTTCGGCGAACATCTCATTGCCATGCCGGGCCTTGACGAAGATATTGCCGATGCCCTGTCACCGATCCTGAGCAATCCGGACAGTGCCGCCCCCATCGCCGAAGCCGGCGCCGGACGGGTGCGGACGGAATTCTCGGAAGAAACACGGGTCGCGGCCTATCTGGAGCTATTGTCCACGGGAACCATGACGCAAGGGATCGCCTATCATCGGGTTCCCCCAGAAGCTCCGGCTGTCGCGGCAGAGTAAGGGAGCACAAGCACCGGCTACAGATCGCGCAATCCCGTAATCGTCTGGCCGACAATTTCGGCCATACGGGCGCAAAGCATGTCCTTCCAGCGCTCTTCGTCTGGATAAAGAGCATCGGTGACCATGGCCTTGATCTCGCGGCCCTGGGCGCTCTCCGGATCACCATGGAGGTAGAGCCAGTTGTCAAGGGCCAGGGAGTCAAGGACCGTACGCAAATCACGGGTCCCGAACTCCAATGTCGCAACGGTCACCGTGGCCTTTGACGCATGCGGGGTCCACAGATCAAAGATCGCGCCCGTGACCGGGGCGGACACGGAGCCCGCGTCACCCAGCTTGGTCATGGTTTCGGTCCCATACCAGTCCGCGACCCGCTCGCCGCCCAGATCCCCTCTTGCAGAGCAGATCAGCTCGCCATGGCCGTAGGGACCAAGCCCCGTATGGAGGTCAAGATGGGCGATGGCCCTGGCGCCTTGGGTGTGAGCCGCGCATACAGCTCGCAAGGTGGTGTTCGACCAGGCCGGTTCACGCCCGCCATAGAAGAGACCGTCTGCATGGCTCCATTGACCGCCGGTGACGGCGGCCTGCCAGGAACGCTGCCCATGCTCGGCCACGAAGGCCTTGACGCGCTCGTCCCGCGCCGCCTTGTTCTGCCCAAGATCAGCGGGCGCGACAATCGCGTGAACGCTGCCATAAGCACTATCATCCGGATAGTGACCATCATGGGCCAGAAAATTCCGGTTCAAATCCACATTGGCTTCGGTCACGCGCCGGGCATGGGCGAAGCCATGGGGATTGACCCCATGGACAAACACGATCGCCGTGTCCTCGGGTAGGGCCTTGTAGAGTTCCTCGCGCAAGGTAAAGACCTGAAGGCCCGAGCCGGCAAAGCCCTCCACCCCATGCACCGCACTGGTCACGACAAAAACCCGCGCCGCCTCGCCAGGCGCCGGGCCGATCCGGGCCACATCCGTATAGACCGGCTCGTCCAGGGGACCATTGGCATGCGGATTTTGATGGGCCTCCAGAGTGGCCCCTTCCCCTTTGGCCGCATCAAGAAAGGTCTTGCGCGAGGCCCCATAGCGATCGGCAAAATGGCGGGCATTGGAAGCAGGCATGGCCGGACCCTTTCTCGTTCAAGCCTTGCGGCCCCGCGGCGCGGACCGTGGCCCGGGTGCTTTGCTCAGCATCACCAAATCAGTGGACGGATGGGGTTCACTCACGATGGACCAAAACCCACCTCTTCGCGCTCACGGCTCAGAAGGCGCCTTGCGCGCGGTCACTTCGATCTCGATTTTCATTTCAGGGGCCACGAAGCCGGTGACCACGGTGGTGTTGGCTGGACGTGCCGCCCGGCAATGCTCGGCGACGACGGGCGCAATGGCTGCAAAGTCCCTGGCGTCGGCCAGCATGACCCGTACACGGACGAGGTTGCCGAGGCTCGCTCCCGCTTCGCCCAGCGCCCAGGCGATGGTCTTGAAACACTGGCGCGCCTGGTCTGCGACGTCGGGGGAAATGTCCCCCAACGCATAATCATAGCCCGTCGTGCCGGATACCATCACCCAGTCACCGCCGGGATCAGGCAGTACGACGGCACGGGCGTAGCCGGCCTGCTCCTCAAAGACCGACCCGGTGGTAATCCGGGTTCCAATCATCAGGCGCTCACCCGTTCAATGGCCACGGCCGTCGCCTCGCCGCCCCCGATGCACAACGAGGCGATGCCGCGGGTAAGACCGCGGTTCTCAAGGGCATAGAGCAGCGTCACCAGGATGCGCGTCCCACTTGCCCCAATGGGATGGCCGAGGGCACAGGCCCCACCATTCACATTCACTTTCTCATGGGGAATGCCGAGGTCGCGCATGGCTGCCATGGTCACCACGGCAAAAGCCTCATTGATCTCGAACAGATCCACATCATCGAGGGTCCAGCCCAACTGATGCATCAGGGTGCGGATGGCATCGACGGGAGCCGTGGTGAACCACTGGGGCTCGTGGGCGAACTGGGCCTGACCGCGGATCACGGCCAGCGGCTTGAGCCCGCGCTTTTCCGCTTCGGAGCGGCGCATCAGCACCATGGCCGCAGCGCCGTCGGAAATGGAGCTCGAATTGGCGGCCGTCACTGTGCCGTCACTGGCAAAGGCGGGCTTGAGGGTCGGGATCTTGTCGGGCCGCGCCGTCTGGGGCTGCTCATCGGCCGTCACATTCGTGTCGCCCTTGCGGCCCTTCACGGTCACTGGCGCGATCTCCGCATCGAAAGCGCCAGAGCCCTGGGCGGCCGAGGCCCGCTCCAGACTTGCCAGGGCATAGGCGTCCTGGGCCTCGCGGGTGAACTGATAGGCCTGGGCCGTGGCCTCGGCATAGGTGCCCATGAGCTTGTTTTCATAGGCATCCTCAAGGCCATCGAGGAACATGTGGTCCTTGACCTCCGTGTGCCCGAGCCGCAGGCCGCCACGGGCCTTCGGCAGCAGATATGGCGCGTTGGTCATGCTCTCCATGCCGCCGGCCACGACCACATCCGCCTCGCCACTGGCCAGCGCATTATGGGCCAGCATTACGGTCTTCATGCCTGAGCCGCAGACCTTATTCACGGTCGTGCAGGGCACGGAATTGGGCACACCGGCCTTGATCGCGGCCTGCCGGGCGGGCGCCTGTCCCACACCAGCGGGCAGCACGCAGCCCATGAGCACTTCCGTAACGTCTTCCGGCGCGACCTGGGCGCGCTCAAGGGCGGCGCCGATGGCCGTCGCGCCCAATTCGGGCCCCGTGGCACCTGAAAGGGCGCCCTGGAAGCCGCCCAGGGCGGTGCGCGCGGCACCCACGATCACAATGGGATCTTCATCGATGCTCGTCATGGCGATTCCCTAATTCATTGTATGGTTGGCATCAGGCAGGTGATTCGGTCGGGGGCCGGCGCACTGCCATGGGACGGCGCCGGATCGGGCTTGAGAGTATCCGGAGGCGGGGCGGGTTGAAACAGGATCAGTGATGGAGCGAGCGGTGGCCGTGACATCACCCCGCAAGAACAGGGCGGCCGTCAGCCGTCACGCGGGGGAGACAGACTTGGATCGCAGGGCATGCTGGCCGGGCCTCGCCATTGGGCTTGCGGGCCTTCTTTGGCTTGCGGCGCTGCATGGGCCTTCAGCACGCGCGCAGACGGTCATCGCGCCGGAAAACATTCTGGCCGAATCGGTGACGGCCCTCTCCCAGACCGACCTCACGGCTCTCCTGGACGCCGTTGGCATCGCCGGAGAGGCCAGCCAGACCGATAGCGGGGATCCGGTTGTTGGTGTGCGCACTGACGGCGGCGGCCGGTTTTTCATCGCGCTTCGAACCTGTCCTGGACTGCCGGAGCCCGCCTGTCCGCATTTGGAGCTCTACGCCCCCTTCGCCGGAGCCGGGCCCAATGGGGGGCTTGAGGCGCTAAACCTCTTCAATCGTCAGGCCGTGGGCATCAAGGCGTTCCGCCTCGACGATGAGACCCTGGTGCTCACGCGCTATGTCACGCTCAATCACGGCATGGCCAAGGGCAATATCCTGGGCAATGTGGTGGGCTTTCAGCGCTCCGCCGAACGGTTCCGGACCTTCCTGGCCGGCCCGCCCCAGGTTCCTGGGGAATTGGGGCCTCAGGTCGCCGTCACCAATGGTCCGGCGATCTCCGATGAGCAGGGCGATCCTGCCTATGCTCCGGCCTCGGAGCCCTGGCCATCCGTCGTTAATGATCCTGGGACGGACCAGTTCAAGCCGGAAGAGACTCCCTGAACGTCCCATCACTGCCCTGACGGCCCGCCTGTGTCACGCTGACCTCCAGGGCTGACGCAACCTTGTGCACCTGCGCATCGGAAATATCCGGAAACAGGGGCAGGCCCAGCACCTGTTCCGCGAGGGCGTCCGTGACCGGAAGCGCGTCGCGCGGGCAGGCCTGAAAGGCCGGATGATTGGCACAGCCAACGCTCCACCATCGCAAGGTCATGACCCCTTGCGCGCCCAGCCGCAGTTTCAGAGCATCGGCCATGTGATCCGTCGTGATGTTGAAGGTGGAGACCGCGAGATCGCGGGCTGCATCGGGGCCCAACTGCACGCCATCAAGGCTCTGGACCGCCGCACGCAAACGCCGCTTGGCCCCGAGCCATTCCGCCTGACGCTCCGGCCAGGCATCGAGCGCTGCCAGACCCACGGCCGCATTGTACTCGCTCATCTTGCCGTTAAAGCCCGCATCGATCGCCAGGCGATCCGCCCCGAAGCCGAAATTGGTGAGCCGGCGGATCTCGGCCGCAAGGGCCTCATCCCGTGTCAGGACAAGGCCCCCCTCGCCGCAGCCCAGAGCCTTGGTCGCATGGAGGCTCAGGATCACGGGGATATCGCCAAGTCCGTCCGGCGTTGATGTCACAAGGTCGAAGGCCGCAGCCGCATCCACAACGACCGGCGCGCCCGATTGTCGCTCAACGTTCGACCAGGCCGCGCCGTCAAGTCCGCTGCCAAAGGGCACAACGGGAAGGATCGCCGCCGCAGACAGGGCCCTCGCCCGCTCGATGACGCGCTCGGGCGCCAGGGCCCAGCTTTCCGCGTCCACATCCAGAAAATAGGGGGTTAGCCCGGCCATCAGGGCAGCCGCCGGCGTCGCCGCGAAGGTCCAGGCGGGCATCAGGCACAGGCCGGGGCCCTTCGCCCGGGCACGCAGGCTCGCCACAAGGGCCGCCGTGCCGCTGGCCGTCGCGACAGCATGAGAGGCATCCCGACCCGCCATGGATGCAATTCGCTCTTCCAATGCGAGGCTGAGGGGACCACAATTTGAATAGATGCGATTTGCGTCGAGACGTCGTAAATAAGGCAAGATCGCATCCGCGGACGGGGCCAGGGGCCGCGCCGGCGGTATGGGCCTCAGGTCCGGTGCCCCCTTTTCAGAGTGGAGGAGCCGGTCCGGGCGATGCGGGGTCTCGCTTCTCCGGGTCATGCAAAAGTCTAGGCCGGCCGCGCTTAAAGGCGTGTTGCCGGATCGATCTGCAAACCCCGAATAGTGTTAAGCAAGGCATAAGGTCGGCGGAATACGGGCTCGCCGGCCTGGCCCACCGGTGGAGCGGTCGGCCAAAAACATGTTGAGACTGGGGATGACAAGGCGCTCGGGGGGTGCCGGCGGATGATCTTAGCGACACTTGATGCTGCGGAGGACGTGACGGACAAGATCCGCGCCGTGATCCGGTCCCGTCCCGACGACGTGGCCGTCACCGCGGGTGATGTCGCCCTCAGCTATCGCGCCCTCGGTCATCGCGCGGATGCCATCGCGAGCGCTGTCACGGCGGCGATTTCAGGAGGCCATGCACGGGTCGCCGATGCGGCGCCGCTGACCTGCGTTCTGCTGCCCCATGACGAAACGGCGATTGCGGCCCTTGTTGGTATCCTGTTTGCCGGACAGGGCTATGTACCCCTCGACACGCGCAGCCCAGCTGCCCGCCTGCGTCGCATGGTGGCCTTGTCCGGTGCCCCCGTGCTGGTCACAAGCCGGGCCCTTGCCCCGCTGGCAGCGGAAATCGCACCGCGCCTCGTTGTTCTGTATCTGGAAGATATCCTGGCCCAGACGCCTGATCCGACGTCCCATGGGGAGCACGGCACCCGTGCAGGCCCTGCCGCGCGGGCCGATGATCCAGCCTATCTCCTTTTCACATCGGGAACGACCGGCGAGCCCCGGGGCGTTGCCCATTCCCGCACCAGCCTGACCCGCAGCACGGACTGTTTCATCACCGATTGCCAAATCCGGGCCGAGGATCGAATTGCCCTGATCATTTCCTGCTGCTTCACACCATCCGTCTTTTGTATTTTCGGTGCCCTGACCACCGGCGCCAGGCTATGCCTTTATGATCTGCATACGGCACCCGTTGAGGGCGTCGCGCCGTGGATCGCACGAGAGGGCGTGACCAGTCTTTATGCCGTGCCGACCCTGTTCCGCCGCATTGCGCAAGCCCACGCGGACGGGCTTGACCTCCACACCCTGCGCTGGATCCAGCTTGCGGGCGAGCCGGTGCTGGCCCATGACGTCGCGCTCTACGCCCGGCACTTCGCGGCCCATGCGACACTCTACAATGGGATGGGCACGACCGAGACGAGCTGTGTCGCGCGCCACATCATCGACCGGGACGCCGCCGCCGAGGCCCTGAACGGGCCAGTGCCTATCGGCAAACCCTATGACGACATGATGGTGCGCCTTGAGTCCGCCAACGGCGCACCGGTGCCGAATGGCACGCCCGGCGAGATTGTCATCCGTGGCCGTCACATCGCCGCCGGCTATTGGCGGGATCCCCGTCGGACCGAAGGAAAATTCACCAGAGGGACGGATGGCCAATGGACCTTCCGCACCGGTGATCTTGGCGTGCGGCACCCGGACGGCACCATCACCCATCTGGGCCGCAAGGATTCCCAGGTTAAGATCAATGGCCAGCGCGTCGAGCCCGGCGAAACGGAAACGGCTCTCCTGGCGCTGCCTGAGATCCGGGACGCGGTTGTGATGGTGCGCCAGGATGGCAAGGGCCCGGTTTCCCTCATCGCCTATGTCACCCCAAGCGGCCTGACGCCCCTCGACACGAGTGCCCTGCGCGGCAAGCTCGCCCAGGCTCTGCCGCCCCATCAGATCCCGGCCCGGTTCGTCCGCCTGACCGAAATGCCCCTGACCGTCAGTGGTAAGATCAACCGGGGCGCTCTGCCCATGTCCCTTGCGGCGACCCCGGCCATGCCGCACCGCACCGCGGCCGCTGGGGACATGATCGCCGAGGTCATTGGGCGCTTTTTCGGCAAGGTCCTGAAGACCGACCCGGCCGGACCGGACGATGATTTCTTCGCTCTGGGGGGCGACTCCCTTCAGGCGGTCGAGCTGTGCCTCATGATCGAGCACCATTGCGGCAGTATGCTGAGCGCTTCGGCCCTGGCCCAGTTCGCCACTCCAAGGGCCCTGGCCAGTTTCATCCGCCGCAGCGCCAGCGCCCATGATTGTCCGGGCGTTGTTGTTCTGCACCAGGCGGATCTCGGCGATGCGGATCCGGATGCCGTACCCTTGTTCTGCATTTCCGGTATGGGCGGTCATGTGCTGTGCTGGCGGGAGCTCTCGGTCCTGCTTGGCCCCAACCAGCCCTGTTATGGCCTGGAGATGCCGGGCCTTGACGGGCGCAACCTGCCCCTCGAGACGGTCGCCGAGATCGTCGCCGCCTATCACGAGCGGATCAATTGCATTGCCCGGTCGGGCCCTGTCGCCCTGGCCGGATATTCCGCAGGCGGTGTGTTTGCCTTCGAGCTGGCCCGCCGGCTGGAGGCCCATGGTCGCCCCGTGACGGTCCTCGCCATGCTCGACACCTATGGCCCAGAGCGCATGCGTCCTTTGCGCAGGTCGGAGACGGTCAAGGGCTGGATCAGCTTTGCCGGCACAAGGCCCGCCGGCACGGTCGCCAAGACAGTGACCCGGCGCATCGGGGTCAAGCTCGGCATGCTGGAGCGCGAGCGCGTCAGCTTTTCCCGCCCCGAGGACATTGAAGACATTCTGCTGACCATGCCCTTCGACCGGGAGCACAGCGCCGTCCAATCTTGTGAAAGGGCGCTGCGGGATTATGTCGCCACGCCCATCGACCGGGACATCCTGTTTTTCCGGGCCCAGACGCCGCCGCCGCCCGCCTTCGGCAATCTGGACCTCTACGGCGCCTGGAACCGGCTCAGCAATGGGCGCGTCACCATGGTGAGCGTGCCAGGAAGCCATCCGGAAATGCTGAACGGTCCCTCCATCGCGACCATCGCCCACCATCTGGGCCGCGCCTTGCGATCAGGAAGTACGGACAATCCGCTGACTGAGGATACTCCGCGCAGCCCCCGCGTCTCGGTGGAGGCCCTGGGCCCTCTTGGCGCCTATTGGACCCTTGATGGGGCGGAACCCCTTGGGGGAACGGCCCAGCCCGCCGCATCCGTGCCGACGCCCTACCGGGATCTGCTCGACCACAAACAGCCGTTGACCCCGACGCTGACGGCCTTCCACGGCGAGCCCATGGCCATCCGGGTCCTGGCCCAGCGGCGCATCGGCCGCCACTATGTGCGCAAGATCATTATGGAGGGCGAGACCACCGGGTCGGTGGTGCAGATCGCCGTGATCCGCATCGCCCTTGGCGGGTTCGACCTTCAGACTCAAGAACTCATCTGTAACAGTGACCGGCCGTTCGGCCAGATCCTGCGCCAATGTGGGATCCCCTTCACCTGCTGCCCCGACGGCTTCTTTTCCGTGACGCCCGATCAGGCCACCGCGGCTGCCCTCCATCTCAATCCAGACACGGATCACCTGTTGTTTGGGCGGCGCAATCAGCTCACCGGTGAAGATGGGGCCGTGCTCGCCGATGTGATCGAGATCCTGGCCCCGTCGAACAAAGCCACCCATTAAGCCCGCCTTTACAGCGTTTGTGTCTCCATCAAGGGGCGGCCCTTGGCCGCTGACACCGGAGAGGGGAGCCATGGAGCGCCAGCGGATCCGCGACTGCATCATCGGCATGCTGGCCGATATCGGCGAGCTTGACCCTGAGACCCTGGAGGACAGCACCCCCCTCGTGGGTGAAAACGCGGTCATTGCGTCCCGGGGCCTTGTGGAATTGATGCTGGCCGTCGAGGAATTCACGGAAGACCATTTTGGCGCCGTGTTCGACTGGACCTCGGACGCGTTCCTGTCGGCACGGCGCAGCCCCGTGCGGACCATCGCCACCTTGACGGACTATCTGGTCACCCTGGCTGTCCAGGATGACGCCGCATGAGCGCGCCGGACCAGGGCAAGATCCTTGTCATCACCGGCGCCTCGCGGGGCATCGGCGCCCATTTGGCCGAGCGCGCAACCGAGGCTGGATATCGGGTGATCGGCCTGGCCAGAACCGCGGAGACGTCCCGGGCCTATTCCTTGCGGGCCTGTGACATCACCAATCCCGACGCCGTGACGGCCGCCCTTGCCGATGTTCTGCGCGCGCCCTCGCTTTACGGGCTCATCAATGCGGCCGGCATTGCCTCCATGAATCTGACCATCAGCACACCGCCAGATACGGTGCGCCGGGTTGTGGACACGAATCTGTCGGGCAGCATTTTCTGTGCCCAGAAAATCGGCAAGGCCCTGGCCCGCCGGGGTGAAGGCCGGATCATCACCTTTTCCAGTATTGCTGTGCCCCTCGCGATCAAGGGCGAGGCAGTCTATGCCGCCAGCAAGGCCGGCGTGGAGGCCTTCACGCGCAGTTTTGCCCGGGAAATGGGGGATTTCGGCGTCACGGTGAATGCGGTGGCGCCGGGTCCGGTGGACACGGATCTCATCGCCAAGGTGCCCGAGGCACGGATCAAGGAGATCATCGAGCGGCAGATCATCACGCGCAAGGCCAGCCTTGATGACATTTGGGACGTGGTCTCTCTCATTCTCGACCAGCGCGCAGACCTGCTGACGGGTCAGGTCTTCGCCGTTGGTGGTGCGTGACGCGAGGAGGCGACCATGGGCGGACCTGGAGGCCTGATCGGTGAGTTGATGGAGCGCCGCAGCGCCCCCACGGCGCCGTTCCTTATGGGCCCGGAAGGCGGGCTGTCCCTTTCGCAGGTCGCCCAACAAAGCCCCCCCGATCTCGATGCCGTTGAGGCCGGCGATGTGGTGGCTTTGGTTGGTGATTTCGATGCCCAATCCATTGCGACTCTCCTGCATCTCATTGACCGGCGAGCCATCATCGTTCCTCTCACGGAGCAAACGACGGCCCAGCACATGTATTTCTGCGACGCGGCCGGGGTCGACGTGATGATCCGGGAGGGACTGGTGAGCCGCGTGCGCCCAGCCCACACCATTCATCCGCTGCTTGATGATCTGCGGCGCCGGGGAACGGGCGGGCTGGTCCTGTTCTCCTCCGGCACGACTGGGCAGCCCAAGGCGATCCTCCATGACCTCGGGCCCTTCATGGCACGCTTCCGCACACCGCGCCCCACCCTCAAAACACTCAATTTCCTGCTCTTCGATCATATCGGCGGCATCAACACCCTGCTGCACACCCTGTTCAATGACGGCGAAGTGGTGCGCCCGCGCGGCCGCGGCCCCGCCGATGTGATGGCGGACTTGGTGGAGCACGAAATCGCCCTTCTGCCCACGACACCCACATTCCTCCGCATGCTGCTGCTCTCGGGTTTGATCGATGGCGCTTCGCTGCCCGCGCTGAAAATCATCACTTATGGCACGGAGCGGATGGACGCGCCGACCCTGGAGCGCGTGGCCGCTGCCCTCCCCCATGTGGATCTGCGCCAGACCTATGGGATGTCCGAGATCGGCATTTTGCGGGTGCGTTCAAAGGCGCGTGACAGTTTATGGATGAGCGTGGGCGGTGAAGGCGTCGAAACACGGGTCTGCGACGGCGTTCTGCACATCCGCTCCGCCACCCGGATGCTTGGCTATCTCAACGCCGCCGACCCGTTTGACGCGCAGGGCTGGTATTCAACAGGCGACCTTGTGGAGACCGATGGGGACTTTCTGCGGATCACGGGCCGTAGTAATGACGTCATCAATGTGGGTGGCCTGAAGATCCTGCCCGAGACGATCGAACGCGCCGCCCTGGAACATGGCGCCGTCCTCCACGCCCATGCGTCGGGCCGGACCAACCCGATCACGGGCGAGCATATCGAACTCACCTGCGAACCGGTCCCGGATGCCCAGCTCACCAAATCCGCGCTGCTCGCCTTTTTGAAGACCCACCTTCCAGAGACCCACCTTCCCCATCGCATCACCCTGGGTCCGGTCTCCATCGGCCACCGCTTCAAACGGGCGTAAGGGAATACCTCACACGGCGCGTTACTGGCGATTGAGCACATGCTTGAACTCGGTGGGCGTCATCGCCATCCAGCGCCGAAAGGCACGGCGGAAAGCCCGTTCGTCGGAGTAGCCGAGCCGGGCGGCAATGTCCTCTATGGACGCATGGGGGTTTTCCGTAATCAGACTTTGCGCTTTCGCAGCTCGAGCATCTTCGATCATGCCCTTTAGCGTCTTGCCGTAGAGCGCCGCAAGACGTTGTGCTGAGCGCAAGGACATATTGGCCTCATGCGCGACCCTCGTCGCGGAGAACTCACCCTTCTCTGCACACAGCTCAATAGCGGAGGAGAGACACAAGAGCGGGTCCTCTCGCGGGGTCTGGTTTGCCAGATGCTGACGCAATTCGAAAAACAGGCCCATCTCGCGAAAACGCTGACGGTTGGCGGCAATGGGCGCCCGGTGCAGGGCCTCTTTTTCAAAGAGGATCATGGAATTCTGTGCACCCACAAAGGTTGGGCGGAGGCCAAAAGCCTGCTCATAGGCTGCCATCGGACCATTGGCATCATAAGCAAACACAATGTCCGTGACCGGCAGGCGAACACCCAAGGCATCTGACAACATGCGGATGATCAAGCCCACGCCCACTTCGTTCACAAGAACGCTGCCCACACTGGTTGAATTTTGCACCAAGTGCAGCGCACAGGCATTGGACGTTTCATCAATGGCAACGGCCAGGTCGTCGGCGATCGTCCCACCAAATTTGACCAGAAACTGAAGCGCAGCTCTCAGGCTCGGCGCATAGCGGACCGCATCCTCCAAACCACCCAATATGGCCATGTCACCGGATTTGCCGAGTTCTAGGGACATGACGCGATCACCAGCGAGGTCGGAAAGCTCTGTCCAAAGAGGCTCCCGGAGCCAGAGGGGCAACCGTCGGTCTGGCACGATCAGTTGGGAGACGGACATGCCCGTTGCCGCCTCAATGCGGGAAACGGACAGGCCTTGGGCAAACGCGAAGGAAAGCACGCTCATCCATGCGCTCGCGCTCGTGGTCATCTGGCCCGTATTATTTTGCGCCTTCATCAAGATCTCCGCGGCGAACAACTCAATCTTATTGGATGGAGGTATAGTCTCACTGCCGCAATACCACCGTGGCAGCATACCCCGCTCCTCAATGAATAGCGGATGGCGCAGACATAGGGGCGCCCATCATCCCGAAACACGAGAGAGGGCGTTCTATGCAACTCGACGCCATGCGTCTTGAGGAACAAGATGGCCTTGCCCGAATGACCCGCCCCACCGGCAAGCCAACACGGTCAGCCCCCAATTCGCCAAAGACTTGCTGGGTCTGGCCAAGCGCTAGTGTCGTGAATCAGAAGTCCGCATGAGAAGTCCCGGCACGTCGGTCTGCGGACTTCTGATCCGA
>CAYUYV010000043.1:0-6943 GCA_964449455.1 uncultured Alphaproteobacteria bacterium
GCTCTCTCTTGTGGGTGTGGTGCTTTTGCCCCGGGCCCCCCTCCCCTCCCCCCGGGCCGTTGGGTTCTGCCGGGGGCCCGGGCCCGCGCTGCTTCTTTGCCAGGCGGTGCCTGCCCGGTCCTGTTCTGCCAGATCTGGCCCTGCCAGATCCAGCCCTGCCAGATCCAGCCCTGCCAGATCCAGCCCTACCTGTGGACGGGCTCGCCTGGGGCGGTTAAACGGATGGGGTTTTGCCGGGCTTGTGTTCCGGCAGCCTGCACCATGTCTCCCGTTTTCTTCCTGCCCGTAAGGCCCATCGCCATGACCAGCCGCACCGCCATCAGCCTCAATGACATCCGCCGCACCTTTCTCGACGGTTTTGCCCGGGCAGGACACACCATTGTCCCGTCCGCGCCCCTGGTGCCGCGCAATGATCCGACGCTGTTGTTCGTGAATGCGGGCATGGTGCCCTTCAAGAATGTCTTCACGGGCGCCGAGACACGGGACTATTCCCGCGCCACGTCGGCCCAGAAATGCGTGCGGGCCGGCGGCAAGCATAATGATCTCGACAATGTGGGCTATACGGCCCGCCACCACACCCTTTTCGAGATGATGGGGAACTTCTCCTTCGGCGATTATTTCAAGGATGTGGCCATCGAGCTTGCCTGGACTCTCGTGACGAAGGACTTTGATATTGACGCCTCGCGCCTGCTCGTCACCGTCTTTGCCGAGGATGACGAGGCCTTCGATCTGTGGCGCAAGATTGCCGGTCTGCCGGAAGAGCGCATCATCCGTATCGCAACCAGTGACAATTTCTGGTCCATGGGCGATACGGGGCCCTGCGGTCCGTGTTCGGAGATTTTCTTTGACCATGGGCCCGAGATCCCGGGCGGTCCTCCAGGCAGTCCGGACGAAGACGGCGACCGGTTTGTGGAGATCTGGAATCTCGTCTTCATGCAATATGAGCAGGTGACCAAGGAAGAGCGGATCGACCTGCCGCGCCCGAGCATCGACACCGGCATGGGCCTTGAGCGTATGACCACGGTTCTGCAGGGCGTTCACAACAATTACGACACGGATCTGTTCCAGCACATCATCACGGCCTCCGAGGAGATCTCGAAGACCAAGGCCGAAGGCGCCCATCTGGCCAGCCACCGCGTCATCGCCGATCACCTGCGCGCCTCGTCTTTCCTCATTGCCGATGGTGTTTTGCCGTCAAATGAAGGGCGGGGTTATGTGCTGCGCCGCATCATGCGCCGGGCCATGCGCCATGCTCACCTGCTGGGCACGCCCGAGCCCTTATTGTGGCAGCTCGTGCCGAGCCTCGTCGCCCAAATGGGCGCAGCCTATCCGGAGCTGGAGCGGGCCCGCGCCCTGGTGACGGAAACCTTGAAACTGGAGGAAACCCGTTTCCGCCAGACCTTGGAGCGGGGCCTGCGCCTTCTCGATGAAGAAACCGCCGATTTGACGGAAGGCGGTGAGCTCGCGGGCGAGGTGGCCTTCAAGCTTTACGATACTTACGGCTTCCCCCTCGACCTCACCCAAGATGCCTTGCGCCAAAGGGGGATCGGGGTGGACACGGACGGTTTTGATGCGGCCATGGCCCGCCAGCGCGCCGAGGCGCGCAAGGCCTGGTCCGGCTCCGGAGAGGCGGCCACCGAAACCCTGTGGTTCGATCTGCAAGCGGATCTGGGGGGCACAGACTTTCTTGGTTACGCCGCCGAGCGTGCCGAAGGCACGGTGCTCGCCCTCGTCAAGGACGGCGCCACGGTGGACACGGCCCAAACGGGTGACAGCGTGGCCATCATCACCAACCAGACCCCGTTTTACGGGGAGAGCGGCGGCCAGGTCGGCGACACGGGACATATGGTGACGGGCGAGGGCGCCCGGATCGCCATTGCGGATACCCAGAAAAAGCTCGGCACCTTGTTTGTGCATATGGGCACGGTCGAGGCTGGATCCTTGAAGACTGGCGATGCCGTTGACATGGTCGTGGATGGCGACCGGCGCACGCGCATCCGCGCCAACCACTCCGCAACCCACCTTCTGCATGAGGCTTTGCGCCGGCGTCTGGGGGAGCATGTGACCCAGAAAGGCTCGCTCGTCTCCGAGGAGCGCCTGCGCTTCGACATTTCCCAGCCCAAGCCCGTGAGCGAGGCCGAACTTGCCGATGTGGAGGGCGAGGTCAATGCCATGATCCGCGCCAATGAGCCTGTTACCACACGGATCATGACGCCAGACGATGCCATCGAGGCGGGCGCCCTTGCGCTGTTCGGCGAGAAATATGGCGATGAGGTCCGTGTGCTGACCATGGGTGATACGGATGCCGGCTCCCGGGCCTATTCCGTCGAGCTGTGCGGCGGCACCCATGTCGGCCGTCTTGGTGATATCGGGCTGTTCAAGATTGTGAGTGAAAGCGCGGTCTCGGCGGGGGTTCGCCGGATCGAGGCCATGACGGGCGAGGCCGCCCGCGCCTATCTCCTCGCAGAAGAGACGGCGCTGAAAGAAACCGCCGGCCATTTGAAGACAGCACCGCTGGACGTGCCGGCCCGGGTGGCCGCCCTCATCGAGGAGCGCAAGCGTCTCGAGCGCGAGCTTGGGGCGGCCAAAAAAGCCCTCGCCCTTGGCGGCGGCGGCGGGCAAGAGAGCGACACCCCCCTTGAGGATGTGGGCGGTATTGCGCTCATGGCCCGCACGCTGACCGGGGTTTCGGCCAAGGATCTGCGGGCGCTCGTCGATGAGGCAAAGAAAAAAGTGGGCTCGGGTGTCGTCGCCTTTGTCGGGATCGATGAGGCCAAGGTCGCCCTTTCCGTTGGTGTTACCGATGACCTGACGGGCCGGGTTAACGCGGTTGATCTTGTCAAACTGGGTGCCGAAGCCGTCGGCGGGAAAGGTGGTGGTGGCCGCGCTGACATGGCCCAGGCCGGCGGCAGTGAGCCTGACAAAGCCGATGATGCGATTCAGGCGATCACACAGGGTCTGAAATGCATGGCGGCTGGCTGACCCCCGGCTCCAAAACCTGCGGTCCCACATCTGTCTGGCCCACACCTGTCTGGCCCACACCTGTCTGGCCCACACCTGAGTGCCCATAACTGGCTTACTTGGGGCAGGTTGCCCCAGAACGGGCCGCCGGAGACCTTGTTGGCCCAAAACGCGGTGGCTCAAGACACGGGTCGCACAGACTTTGTGCCCAGGAACCTCGTGTTTTGGGGGCATCTGAAGGGCCGGCATGATCCTGGTGGCCGCCTTTGCGGAGATGCGGGGTTTTGTTGCGGCGCAAACCGCGCTATGCCGGCAGCCAACAGTCCTCGCCCGCCGGTCCCCAACCTGAAGAGTGGACCCCGCCATGCCCCAGACCTGCCGGATCCTGTGCATCCTGGGCACCCGTCCTGAAGCCATCAAGCTTGCGCCGGTCATCCAGGCCCTGAAGACCCATCCCAACATCGAACTCAAGGTCTGCGTCACCGGCCAGCACCGCAGCATGCTTGATCAGGTGCTCCGGGTTTTTGACATTACGCCGGATGCTGACCTTGCCATCATGAAAGCGGGGCAGGATCTGACGGATGTGACCGCCGCTGTTCTCAATGGTCTTAGGCCGGTGCTGAGCGAAATGGCGCCAGGCCGGGTCATTGTTCAGGGCGATACCACCACTTCTTTTGCCGGAGCCCTTGCCGCCCATTATCAGCGCATCCCCGTTGCCCATGTGGAAGCCGGGCTGCGAACGGGTGATCTTTATGCGCCGTGGCCGGAAGAGGCCAATCGCCGGATGGTATCGGTCCTGGCCGACCGGCATTATGCGCCCACCGCTTCAGCGCGGAACAATTTGCTTGCGGAAGGTATCGATGGGGAGGCCATTGCCGTAACGGGCAACACGGTCATTGACGCATTGATGTTGGCCCGCGATCTGCTCGTACATGATTCGGCAAAGCAGGCCGCTGTGGACGACGTCCTGCCACGGATGAATGGCAACCGGAAACTTGTCCTGGTCACCGGTCACCGCCGGGAGAATTTCGGCCCCGGCTTTGAGCGCATGTGCATGGGCATTCGCCGTCTGGCGGATCGGGGCGATGTGGATGTGGTTTATCCGGTTCACCTCAACCCCAATGTGCGCAAACCGGTGAGCCGACTTCTGGGCGAGCATCCCCACATTACCCTCATCGAGCCTCTGGACTACCTGCCCTTCATCACCCTGATGGACCGGGCCCATATCGTGCTCACGGATTCAGGGGGCGTTCAGGAGGAGGCCCCGTCCCTTGGCAAACCTGTGCTGGTGATGCGTGACACAACGGAGCGTCCCGAAGCCGTCCAAGCGGGCACGGTTCGGCTGGTCGGAACTGATGAGACCTGTCTGGTGGACGAGGCAACACGCCTCCTTGATGACCCGCAGGCCTATGAGGCCATGAGCGTTGCAACAAATCCGTATGGGGATGGCAAGGCCGCCCCCCGTATCCTTGATGATCTGGTGGCCGTCCATGACCTATAAGCGCGTGAACATGATCGGGCTTGGCTATATTGGCCTGCCCACGGCCGCCGTTCTGGCCTCCCGGGGTGTCCAGGTGCTCGGTGTTGATGTCAAGCAGGCGGTCGTCGACACCATCAATCGCGGTGAGATCCACATCGTGGAGCCCGACCTCGACATGCTCGTGCGCGGCGCGGTGGAAACGGGGCGGCTGCGCGCGGCCGTCGCGCCCGAACGCGCCGATGCCTTTGTCATCGCCGTTCCGACGCCGATGACGGATGATCGGCAGGCGGATCTCTCATTTATCGAGGCGGCCGCGCAAAGCATTGCCCCCGTCCTTGAGAAGGGCAATCTTGTGGTGCTCGAATCCACCTCGCCCGTGGGCACGACGGAAAAACTGGCTGCCTGGCTCGCTGAAGCGCGCCCGGACCTGCACCTGCCGCGTTCCGGCGCGCCGATGGGTGAACCCGCCGATGGCAGTGCCGATATTGCCATTGCCTATTGTCCCGAACGGGTTCTGCCCGGGCGTGTGATTCAGGAACTGACCCAGAATGACCGGGTTATTGGCGGCCTGACACCGGCCTGTGCCGAGGCAGCGGTTGCCTTTTACAAGATCTTCGTCAATGCGCCCTGTGTGCCGACCAATGCCCGTGTGGCCGAGCTGTGCAAGCTGGCCGAGAACGGTTTTCGGGATGTGAACATTGCCTATGCCAATGAGCTCGCCAATGTGTGCGAACGGTTAGACATCGATGTTTGGTCGGTCATTGAGCTCGCCAGCCGGCATCCGCGCGTGAATATCCTGCGCCCGGGGCCGGGGGTCGGCGGGCACTGCATCGCGGTCGATCCCTGGTTCATCGCGGCCAGTGCGCCGGACGATACGCCCCTGATCCAGGCGGCGCGCGGCGTCAATGATGGTCGCCCTGATCGGGTGATGGCCCGGGTTGCTGCAGCACTCGATCGGCTGGAGCCGGCATCCCGGTCCGAGGCGCGAATCGCCTGTCTGGGCCTCACCTTCAAGGCCAATATTGATGATGTGCGGGAAAGCCCCGCTTTGGAGGTGACAGGCCGCCTGGCCAAGGCCTATCCCGGGCGCGTCATGGCCGTCGATCCCTTCCTCAAGGCGCTGCCCGACGCCCTCAAGGGGCTCGATGTGACCTTCACGGACATCTCGACGGCCGTCAGCGAAGCGGCCGTGATCGTTCTGCTGGTTGATCACCAGGCCTTTGACGCCGTGCCCCAGCGGCTTCTCGATCACAAGCTGCTGGTCGACACACGAGGCTTCTGGGTCGGCGGAGTGCAAACGGCGCGCGGACCGGGACCCGTTCTGTCCCGTTGATGACGAAAAACGCCAGGAAAATTCTGAGTGGCCATACCAAAAGGCATTGGTCTGGAGACACGTGTTCCATCCCAGACGCCTGAATTGCGCCGCGTGCAACGATGCGTGGGAGGGCCACACTTAATCGGCCTTGATGGTGGGCATCTTCAGCCGACGGACAGCCAGAACGCGTGATCAATCATGCCGGTGATGAATCATGCCAATGGCATGTCCCCGAAAGGCTCATCCCAGAAAAGCTCAATGTGTCTGACGTGGGGAAACCGTTGACGCCGCCTTCCATTCACCCTCGTCCCATTTCCCGCCTTGCCATGTGGGCATGGTGGCGTGGCCGTGGGCGGAAATACCGGACCGACCGATGAGAACACCAAGGGTTTTGAGGAGGATCTTCATGTCGAGCCAGAAGGACACGCTGTCCACATATTCGAGGTCATAGGAGAATTTCTCCTCCCAGCTCAGCGTGTTGCGGCCCATAACCTGGGCAAGCCCAGTCATGCCGGGCCGCACGTCATGGCGACGCTTCTGCTCAAGCGTGTAAAGCGCCATATATTCGATCACGAATGGACGTGGACCGATCAGGCTCATCTCGCCGCGCAGCACATGCCATAATTGTGGCAACTCATCGATGCTTGTGGCGCGAAGGAAACGGCCGAACCGCGTCAGACGCTCGTCATCGGGTAGCAGCTCGCCCTGGGCGTTGCGCTGGTCCGTCATCGAGCGGAATTTTACCATTTGGAAAGGTTCGCCCTGGTATCCACCACGGCATTGGGAGAACAAGACCGGGGATCCCAGAAAAATCCGAACCGTGACTGCGATCAGGATGCCAAACGGAAGCAGCACAATCAGCAGGCCTGTGGCCGCCAATATATCGAAGAGCCGCTTGCCGTATGATGAATACCAATTCTTCATGATCACATACGCACAATGTAACGCCACTGATAACTTGGCGTTCTGGTAACACCTACAGATCCGCCCGTCAGCTAAAAAACCGCCTCAATTGGGGACCGCGTGTCTTTATCGTGTTGCCCTAGACACAGATGTGGCGATTTCTTCCCCGAAAAGCCGTATTTCGCGGCCGCCTTACACCTAAAGTCGAGGTCTAGCGCGTTCGCCCTAACCTATAGCATGTTCCATGCCAGCCAGGCCGTTGGGCCCTGTGATTCGTTGGGCCC
>CAYUYV010000043.1:7043-27029 GCA_964449455.1 uncultured Alphaproteobacteria bacterium
GTTGGGCCCTGTGCTTCGTTGGGTATGCCGCGGGCCGAAGGCGGGTGAGCACCTTTTCTTGTGCGTAAAAATCGCATAGAGCCCAGATGCAGACCAGCGTGCAGGGCGATTATGCCAGTGTTTGATGCCCGGGGCGCGGGTCGAAGAAGCGGTTGGGATGGAACGGCAGGGCGGACCGAAGCCATGTGCTGGTGAAAAACCGGCGGCAAGGAGAGTGATGCGGATGCATATCATGGTGCTGACGGATCGTTTCGCCCCCGAAGTGACGGCCGTCCCGGTCCGAACCCTTGCCCATGCCCGCGCGTGGGTGGCGGAGGGGCACCAGGTGACGGTGGTGACCTGCGTGCCGAATGCCCCGCGGGGCAAAGTGTTCGACGGCTATCGCAATGTCTGGCGCCAGGAAGAATGGATGCATGGCATCCGGGTCGTGCGCATCAAGACCTATCTGGCGCCCAATGCGGGCAGCATCCGCCGCGTGCTCGACTATTCAAGCTTCATGGCCAGCGCGATAATACAATCGGGCGCTTTTCCGCGTCCGGACATTCTGGTGGCGAGCTCTCCGCCCATTACCGTGGCCATGGCCGGTGCGATGTTGGGCCGTCGCTGGGGGGTGCCCTGGGTGTTTGAGTTGCGTGACCTGTGGCCGGCCTCCATCCGCGCGGTCGGGGCATCCTCAAGCCCCTTGCTGAAATTTGTGGAGCGGATGGAGCTGGGGCTTTACCGCAGCGCCTCCCGCGTCATGGCCCTGACCCACTCCTTCAAGCGGGATCTGGTGGAGCGGGGCATTGACGGCGCCAAGATCGATGTGGTCACCAATGGCGTTGATGCCACCCAGTTCGTGCCAGGACCGGCCGATCCTGCGGTCCGGGCCGGCCTCGGCGTTCCGGATACGGCATTTCTTGCCGGCTATGTGGGCACCGTTGGCATGGCCCATGGCCTGTCGGCCCTCCTTGAGACGGCAGAGCGTCTGCGCGCTCGCGAGGACATCCATATCCTCATTCAGGGCGAGGGCGCGGAGCGGGCGGGTCTTGAGGCGCGTGCCAGGGCGGCCGGTCTCACGCGGCTTCATTTCCGGGATTTCGTGCCCCATGGCGAGATCGCTCGCACTTTGAGGTCCCTGGATCTTGCCATCGTGCATCTGAGAAAGGACCCGGTCTTTGAGACCGTGATCCCGTCAAAGATCTTTGAACTGATGGCCCTGGGCATCCCCATCCTGATGGGGGTTGAAGGCGAGAGCGCCGAGATTATCGAGGAGGCCCAGGCGGGCCTGTGCGTGGAACCGGAAAATGTGGACGCGATCACCCGGGCGATTACTTCTGTCGCGGATGATCGGGACCGGCTTGCGCATTTTCGCACCGGGGGCCTCGATATGGTCCGCACCCGGTATGATCGCCGCCAGCTTGCCCATGCAGCACTTGCCTGTTTCGAAAAGGCGCTCGCCCGTCCTGCCGCGCAGCAGGTGGACCGCGCCGAGGCCGGGGCCGAGGCGTAGGCGCTGCCTTCACACGGCGATCTCTTCCAAGTGAATCTGCGTTGTAAAGCTGCAGGGCAGGGCGGCCGGTTCTGCGCGGCCGATCAGGACGTGACCCTGATCTCGGATTCCGAAACAGCGCGCGATCAGGGCGGGCTCAACACGCCAGGTCATGGCTGGATCAAGTGACAGTCTGACAAGCCGGGCGCCGCCCGGGCCGCGGATGGTCAGTTCCGTCGTCTGAAGATTGACGCGCAGACCGGGCGCGAGATGGAAGCGCAGCGTCGGGGCAAGAGACGTCGCCGTGCCGCCCGTGAGCCGATCTGTGATGGACAGCTCCGATGGTGAGGCGATCCAGGTGCGGGTATGGACCGGCCGCCCGGGACAGCGCCGATAGCCGTCATGGGCCGCCGTTACGCCGGCCATGTCCTCCCGGATTTCAATTGCCCGATCAACAATCCGGGCCCGGCGCGCAACGCGGAACTGTGCCCAGACCTCGCTTGAGTTCAGATCGTCGAGCGTGAGCGTGTTATGGGCCGCGCTCGCGCGCTCTCGCGGCCGGTGCACCGGGTCCTGATAGGTCGACGTGCCAGTGTCAACGATCACTCTTGTGCCGCCTACGGAAAGTTCAAAGCTCAGCGTATCGGCATGGGCATGGCCTGGAATATGGTCCGGACCCACGGGCGCTGCATCGAGAAAGGCCGTATAGGACGGGAAAGCGAGGCGCACATAGCCCGTGGCGGGAAGGTCCAGGCTGCCCGGTGTGGTCTCGGGCACGGTGATGCCGAGGCGGCGGGCATAGGCGGCGAGCGTTACCCAGTTCGGCGCCCCGTCGGTTGCTGCGTCATTGAACAAGGCAATGCCGCCATCCGGATGGCTCATGGCCGCAAGCCAATCCAGCATCTCGCGGGCCTGAAGGCGCCACTGCACCGGCTCCTCCCGGCCATAGGCCCCGTACAGATTGATGATGTCGAGAAGATCCTTGAGCAGGATCGCGTGATACATGGCTGAGCGCTCGAAATGGCCGCCATCGGCCAGAAGCTGCTTGCGCCATTCCGACAGGAACAGATCCTCCCCCTGCGTCAGCCAGTCTGTTGCTTCCGTTCCCTGAAAGAACAATCCGGCAAAGATCAGCCCCTTGGCATTGGCCAACAGATGATTGCCCTGCAGATGATGCTCGATCGACTGCGCGAGGGCCCGCGCCTGAAGGGCAAGGCTCTGGGCTGCATCCTCCGGCAGCTCCCACCCGTCAAGACGCGCCATGATCCAATGGGGAATGCGCAAGGACAGGGGATAGGGCGCCCAGCCTGGCTGGGAGAGGGGCGGGTTGTGGGCGATCCAATGCCGAACCAGATCACTGTGCCAGGCCCGGCGCCTTTCGGCCCCCTCGGCCACCAGATCCTCAAAATAATGGAGTGTGTAGGCCCAGAGGGGTGACCGCCCGGCAGCCGCCCAGTCCTGCCCGACGTCAATTCTGCCGTCCTCATTCAGCAGGCGCAGCCGGCGCGGCCCCGTAAGGCTCGGTGCCGCCCGGCATGGCGTGAGCCAGTGCCCTGTCACCGGTCGCTGACCGGGAAGAGCGCCTGTGGGGATCCGGGTGCGCTTCAGCCTGGCCCAGACCCGGCCATAGACTTGGACAGGCTGGAGATGGCGCAGGGTTTCAGCGTAAAGGCGGGCCTTTTCAAAGGGTTGAGGCACTTCTTCCTCCATCGCCTGACACGGCCCCATGCACAGTGCGACGCGGACCGGTCCCACAGCCTTAATGCGCTCCGTCCTGCCTCGGCAAGCCCAGCCCCTGGAGCCCAGCCCCTGGAACCCAGCAACTGGAACCCAGCAACTGGAGCCGTCGACAGGCGGCCAAGCCTGCCCCTAGACTGGTGGACTGACCGGCCCGCGAGAAGCCGGCATGGAAAACGGGGAGCCGGGCCAAGAGCCCCGGCGACAGGGAGGATGGAAGATGGATAACGCGACGCCTGATGGGCCGGAGGCGGATCGTGTCGGTGCCGGGGACTATACATTCCTCACACTGCTGACGATCCTGAATATTCTCAATTTTGTCGACCGGCAGCTTCTGGCCAGTTTCGCGAATTTCATCGTTCCGGATCTGGGGCTCACCAACACCCAGTTTGGCTTGCTCACCGGCTTCATGTTCATCCTGTTCTATGCCGCGATGGGTCTTTTTGCCGGCGCTTTGGCCGATATGGTCCACCGGCCCCGTCTGGTGGCGGCCGGCCTTGCCTTGTGGAGCGCGTTCACGGCGCTTTCGGGCGCGGCGCGGGGCTTCGTCTCGCTGGCCATCCCGCGCATGCTGATTGGTGTGGGGGAGTCCGTCCTGACGCCAGCCTCCATGTCCATGCTGGCGGATCGGTTTCCGGCCAGCCGGCTCGGCTTCGCCGCGGGTTTTTACTATATGGGTGTGCCACTCGGTGTTGGGGTCAGTCTGCTTGTTGCCGGGTATCTGGGCCCCTGGATTGGCTGGCGGAACTGCTTCTATCTCCTCGGCGCCATCGGCCTGTTCTTCGCGGTCTTGATGCTCTTCATCCGCGAAACACCCCGGCGCATGACCGGCGCGCCGGCAATGGCCGTGACCCCGCAGCGGCGCAGCATGGGAGAGATCGTCCGCCTTCTGGGCACCACGCTTGCCCGCTCGCCCGCCCTATCACTGACCATCGCTGGCGGGGTCTGTGTGCATTTCATTCTCGGGGCGGCGGCGTTTGATCAGCTTTGGCTTGTTCAGGAACGCGGCTTCGAGCGGGCGCAGATTGCCCAGATCTCCGGCTATCTCGCTCTCATCGGGGGCATTGCCGGCAATCTGACCGGTGGGCTTTTAAGCGATGTGTGGCAGCGCATGACAGGCACCGGGCGGCCCTTGTTCCTGTGCATTTCGCTTGTTCTGCTCAGTCCCGTGAATGTTGCCTTCCGTCTGATCGAACCGGACTCGATCTGGTTCTATGTGGCTTATGGCATGGCCTTCTTCCAGCTCGGCATTTTCTACGGGCCCACTTTTGCAACCGTCCAGGAACTGGTGCCGCCGCAGATCCGCTCCACCGTCGTCGCCTTCTACATTTTGATGCTCAATCTTGTGGGCCTGGGCATTGGCATCACAGGGGGCGGCATCCTGGTCGATGCCCTGATCGAGGCCAATGTCGAGCAGCCCTATACGATCACCCTTGTCGTCTTCACGGTGCTGTCGGCACTCGCCATCCCGCTCTTTTACCTGGCCGGCCGACGCTTTGAGGCGGACAAGGCCCGGCTGTTCGCAAGGCCCGGCCCGTCCTGATGGGCCAGGGTCAACCATTCACCCCTGTGTCATGGGCCGGCCCTGTGCCATAGTCCGCCGGCCCAACAAACACTGTGGGGAGAGGGGCAGGGGTCATGGCTGAACACGTGCAGCAGGCAAGGAACGGCGGAAACGAGACAAGTCGCATGGCGGCGTCCCGGCGCGTGGAGGCGGCGCGGACCCTCCAAGGCGTGCGGGGGTTTGGCCCAGTTTGGCAGGGCGATGGTGTCGTTTTCCGCTTGTGGGCGCCCAACCAGTCCGAGGTGACCCTGCTTTTGCCGGAGCGGCGCGGGGAGCGGGCCCAGCCCATGGCGCGGGACGAGGAGGGCTGGTTTTCCCTCTTTGTGCCCCAGGTGCCGGCCGGTGCGCTTTACGGGTTCTGTTTGGAAGATGGCCTGACCGTCCCTGACCCGGCCTCCTGGTATCAGCCGCGCGGCATCCACGGGCTCAGCACGGTGGTCGATCCCCATGCCTATCGCTGGGAGACCCCGGATTGGGCCGGCCGGCCCTGGCATGAGGCCGTGCTCTATGAACTCCATGTGGGCGGCTTTTCGCCTGAAGGCAGCTTTGACGGTGTGCGGCGGCGGGTTCAGCGGCTTGCAGCCAGCGGTGTGACGGCACTGGTCCTGTTGCCGGTGGCGACCTGTGCGGGGGCCCGGAACTGGGGCTATGATGCTGTGCTCCCTTATGCACCGAATGCCAATTATGGGTGTCCGGACGACCTCAAAAGGCTGATCGACACCGCCCATGGCGCTGGCCTCATGGTGCTTCTGGATGTGGACTACAGCCGCTTTGGTCCTGAAGGCAATTACTTGCCCCGCTATGCGGCTCCCTTCTTCTCCAATGCGCAGGCGGGGGGCGCGGAGCCACTGGCGATCGATTATTCCCACCGGCCTGTGCGGGAGTTTTTCATCCGTAATGCCCTCTATTGGCTGGAGGAATTCCGGGCAGACGGGCTGCGGCTCCACGGCGTCGACACCATCCATGATGCGAGCCTTGAACATGTTCTTTATGAGCTGTGCCGCCGTGTCGATGAGCGATTTGCCGGCAGCCGGCCCGTGCACCTGACCCTTGAGAACCGTGCCAATGGGGCCCGTTATCTCGATCGCGACTACAAGGGGCAAGCGGATAATTTTACGGCCCAGCGCAATGATGACTTCCACTATGCCATGGCCTCCTTGCTGACCGGGGCCGATGATGGTCCTTATGAAGACTTTGCACCAAGGCCGGTGGCGATGCTGGCCCGGTGCCTTGCCCAGGGTTTTGCCTTCCAGGGTGAGTTGTCGGCTGCGACCGGGCAAACCCGCGGCGAACCATCCGGCACTCTTCCGCCTGCGGCCTTTATCAACTATCTTGAAAGCCCGGACATGCTGGGCATGCGCCCCGGTGGTCACCGCTTGACGCGGCTTGCGGATCGGGAGGCGTTGCAGGCCGCGCTCGCCCTGATGCTGCTGGCACCCATGCCGCCCCAGCTCTTCATGGGAGAAGAGTGGGGTGCTGAGGAACCGTTTCCGCTGTTTTTCGATTATCCGGATGTGGCCCGCGATCCCGCCGTGGCGGCAAGGCGCCCCAACCCGGCCGAAGAGGCAACCTTCACCCAGGCGGTGCTTGACTGGGCCTGCCGCAGCGATGGGCTCCATGCGGAGCGTCTCGATTTTGTGCAGGCGTTGCTGGCCTTGCGGCACCAGATCGTGACCCCGCGACTGGCGGGCATGAGCTCACCCGCCGTTGAGGCCCGGGCCATGGCCGCGGGTGAGCGTGCCGAAACAGGCCTCTTCATCCGCTGGGTGCTTGGCGACAACGCCAATTACACGCTCCTGGCCAATTTGGGACCTGATCCGATCGGGTTTGCCTTCAGTCAGAATCTCGGCAGGCAGATTTTTTCCACCCATCCTGGTCAGGACATAGGGCGCACTCTGCCCTCTTGGCATGTCTCCTGGCATTTAGGCGGTGTCGGACAGTAATCCACCAAGGCCCATGCTTTGTGCCCACACTGTTTCTTACGGCGTAGGCAGAAGGCGCAAAGAGCCGGACAGGGCGTCAAGCTGATCACGGGCATGGGTTTGGGACGTGGCCGACAAGGCCATCAGGGTCACGACCCGCCTGCGTTCCGGGACATCAATGACTCGGACCGCCGCAAAGGCGGCAGGGGCCAATTCGGGAACAACAGCGCCTTCCGGTGCTTCAGGCTGTTCCTTATCATCCGCAGGCTGCTTGATCGGCCGCTCGCCCATGCCCAGGGTGCTCACGCGGCCCTGCCATGGGTCGGTTTCGACGCTGTGGGCGTCAATCCCGGCTGATGAAAGGGCCTGGCGGGCGAGGCGGGTGAGGCCGGTTTCGGCGTTGCGCCAGGGCCCCGACAAATCGATCACGGTGACAAAGGCGAACGCCCTCAGATCGGAGCGCGCAGTCAAAGACCAGGTGGCGAGGGATGTCCCGCTCCGGCCCTCACGTCGGCGAATATCCATGGTGAAGGGCGCCGGCCAGGTGAGCGCCACGCCAGGCGCCGTGAAGACCTGGTCGAAGGCATCATCCTCCCAGGTCGAGGCCAAAAGCCGGTCCGCCCGGGTCAATGACGCGTCGAGGTCTGAGAGGACGCTGGTGATCCGATCTTCCGTGAGCGGTGTGATGGCGCCGCCGACTCGTAAGTCTCCGCCGGAGGCCGCAGCGGCGAGGAGTGCGTCAGCCGCGCCCAGGGCATTGGCGAGACGCATTCCCCGTGCATCCGACTCGTCCCGGGTGGCTCTGATCAGGGCTTCCGCGTCTGTCCTGGCGCCCTCGAAGGTGGGTGTGGTGACGACGGTGCCGGCGCGCAGGCTCAATTGGGCGCTGCGCCAGGTCTCCCGCTGGAAGCGCAGCCCGACGGTGACACTGGCTTCGAGTTCGGCAAGCAGCCAGATAAAACCGGCGGGGTCCGATCGCATTTCCTCAGGGATTTCTGCCCAGAAGGCCGCGTGCAAATCTTCCGTAATAAAACCATCCGCCTGCAGGACAGTCTCAAAAATCGCGGCCTGGGTCGGCGTGAGCGGAAGGACCGGCGCCTCTTCGGGACTTGGCCCCGCGGCCGGTGCCCCGTTTGTCCCATAGTCTGGCACCGTGTCCGGCTCGGCGGCACTGGCGCTGACCACGCCGCACAGGCCGAGGGCAAGCATAAGGACGCGCCAGCCGGCGAGAAGCTGTTGGGTCACGCTGGGGTCTCCGCTGATCCAAATCCGGATGATCGGCCAAGTGGCGCTTTTTTGTCTATCAGGATTGTCGGCTGGGTCCACCACCGCGCGGCATGGCCTCGACGGGGCTGGCGAGCCACCAGAAGATCCCGGCAGTGGTTCCTGCGGACAAGAGAAGGCCCAGCCACCAGGGCGCACCGAGCCCCACGGGCAAAAGTCCGACAAGAACCGTGGCGCCGCCGCCAATCGCGGCGTAGGGCAGTTGCGTGCGCACATGTTCGACGTGGTCGCACCCGGCAGCCAGGGAGGACATCACGGTCGTGTCCGAAATGGGGGAGCAATGGTCGCCCCAGACCGCACCGCCGAGCACCGAAGCGATAGTGGCGGAGAAAATGGCTGCACCCGCCGGGTCACCGGCCGTCACGGCCCAGGCAAGCGGCACCACAAGTGGCGTCATGATGCCCATCACGCCCCAACTCGTGCCGGTCGTGAAGGCCATGCCCGCCGACAGGATGAACACGGATGCCGGCAGAAGAGCGGCGGGAAGGCTCGTGCCAAGCAGCGTGATGAGATAATCATCTGTCTGCAGAGCATCATTCACTTCCGCAAGGGTCCAGGCCAGGGTCAGCACGACGGCCGGCAGCATCATGGACCGGGCGCCGGCGAGCCACCCCTCCATCGTGGCCTCAAGCTTCTGGCCACCGGACGCCATCCCAAGAAGGGCGGCTGTCACGGCCGCGCCGAGCGAGGCCCACATCATGGCCGTGAATGAATTGCCCGCCCCCAGAACATCCCGCAGGGTGGCCGCGTCCGGATCAGCCTGAAGCCCCGTGGTGATGATCCCGGCAAAGGTGCCGAACACCAGAATGAGAAGCGGCACGATCGCCGCCCAGGCAGGCGCATTGGGTCCCGATCGATTGAACGGCGACGGGGCCTGCTCAGCCGAGCCTGTGGCCGACAACTCATCGCTCGACTGGCCCGCACTATCCGTTACGCCGTGACGCCGCGCCCGCCGTTCCGCCGTCAGCATGGGGCCGAAATCCCGTCCGCTGATGGCCACAAGCCAGACCAGCCCGATCGCGACCAGCGGATAGAAGGAATAAGGAAGACTGTCCAGAAACACATTATAGGCGTTGCCGTCCCAGTCCTCGATCTTGCCGGCGCCCTCGTCTATCACGCTGACCATGAAGCCGATCCAAGTGGTCACGATGGCGAGGGTCGCGACTGGAGCCGCCGTTGAGTCGACGATGAAGGCGAGCTTTTCCCGGGACACCCGAAGGCGATCCGTAATGGGCCGCATGGTGTTTCCGACCACGAGGGTGTTCGCGTAGTCGTCAAAAAAGATGAACAGGCCCAAGGTGCTGCTCGCGGCCTGCCCGCCGCGGGCCGTGCGGGCGATGCGGGCAATGCCTTCCGCCACGGTGATCATGGAGCCGTTCTGGGTCAGGATACCGATCATCCCACCAATGATGATTGAGAAGACCAGGATTGCGAGCCGATCGGCGTCCCCAAGCGCCGTGAGACCGTAAACGGGCAGAATGTCGAGAAACCCGGTCCAAAGGCTGGTGATCCCAACGCCCTGCACAAGGGCCGCGCCCAGCCAGATCCCCAAGAGCAGGGCGGGGATGACCTGGCGAACGAGAATGACGGCGATGATCGCAAGAATGGCCGGGAGGACTGAGAGCCAGCCGGGCGAGGCTGAAACAGTGGCTGTCGCCGTGGGGCTCCCGTCGGGCGCATAGAGGGTCAGAGTGAGGGGGCCACCCTCAATCACCACGTCCTTAAAGGACAACTGGCCTTCGGATGGCTCAGCAATGATGGTTCGCTTGCCGCCGTCAAGCTGCCACGGACCGCCTTGGTCGATGCCCTTCACCGTGATCTCGACCGGCACGCCTGACAGGATGAGCTTCGGGGCCAGAATCTTTGGGGCCAGAATCTTTGGGGCCTGACTCTTTGGGGCCTGACTCGACGGCGTTGCGGCTTGGTTCTGGGCCCAGGAGGGGCTGACCATGGCCGCGCCCATGCCGCACAGCAGCGCAAGACACAAAATGATCGATAGCGGACGCAGCATGAACTCCCCCGGGAACGGATCGAATACGGTTCACCAATCTAATGGAACCGCCATTAGTCTACTGGAACCGCTTGTGAAGTCGATCCGCGGCCAAACAGGCGTGCGCCGCCCACTTTGGCGAGCTCAAAGCACCGCAGGCGGGCACCATGGGACATGGGCCCGTTCGGTGCGGCGGCGCATCGAGCGCTCAAGTACGCTGCGGCGCAAACCGACCTGAGAGAGGGGCAGGATCAGTCGACTGCGGAATGGCTCGGCTCAAGGTCCATGCCAGCCGGCTGTTGCGCGGTTTCACCGCTTTCAGCGCGAGCCCGGCGGATCGTCGGGCGCTCCGTTTGAGCGGCGCCATCGTCGGCGACCACATCAAGGGGACGGGCGGCACTGGAGGTCATTTCCTCGTCGAGTGACGCGATGGCCATGCGAAGGAGCCAGTGTGTCAGAGAGAGGTCCTGGCCCTTTGCTTCATGGGCCAGAAACTCAAGGCAGTTGCGCATACCGATAAGCGTGTCCTGCCGACTGTGGGGGGCGCCTGTGTGACGAGTGCCCGTCATTCGGTCCTCACGGTTGTCGAAGGGGGGAGAGCTCACGTCATATCAGTGAGGCTGCCCTGTCCGGCGACGCGACAGCTTTGACTCTCCAACATTTCCCCTGATTGAGTAATCGCGAGACTATACGCAACTTTGTCTGCTTGACATACACAATTGAGTGGATCTGAGCTAACCAAAGTGAAAGGTAGGCCCTTTTCCTCCGCAAAAGCAAGTGTTTCGAGACAATTTTCCCGTGTCGCGAGCGAAAGATAAAAAACGACATATGGCCGCAGGGACAGGAACCGTTCGGTGAAGGGCCGGCTGGCAAAGGCGGTCCTTCCGGTTGTCACGAAACTCATCTCACAGGCCCATGGCTCGAAGCCGTCGATCGGCCGCCAAAGCGGATCGTCCGGGTCGAAACAGGTGTCCGGCGGCCGGCGCAGGATGTGGGATATGGGCCAGCCGGCGTGGCGTGCCTGGGCAAGCATGGCCCGTCCGGGAGCGATATCGCCGTCATCCCGTCCTTGCATGGACGAATTCTGAAAAGCGTCAAACACCACATGGGGAGAGACTGGGCCGACCCTCGTCGCCGGGAGAGCGCACCGCATCCGCATGGTCTGGGCGGTCATAGCTGGATCCCTCATGCGTGATTGGGGTTGGTGGCCTCACGGGTCGCCGAAAACTCCAGCACACCCATTTCGTCCCAGCGGCCTTCCGGACGGATCATCACCATCGGATCGGATTCCAAGGTAACGGCATCCGGGTGCTCGCTCAGATTGCAGACGATCTCTGCATATTCATGGTCAGAGAAGACAAAGCGCTTCCGGTTGGGGCGTTCTTGAAACCCGTAGGAGCGCCAGAAGCGCAGCAGACGGACCTGAGCATGGCCGTAGACGACCCGGTAGCCCTTGCGCCGGCAGATATCGAGCGCGAAATGCACCATCTGGCGGGCGATATCCGATTGCCGATATTCCTTGCGAAGCGCGACGCGCTCCAGCTTTGCAAAGCCCGCGAAAAACCGCAGACGCAGCGTGCCCACAGGCTCCGATCCCAGGCTTGCCAGCACATGCATGCCGACAAAATCATTGCCGTCGAATTCCTCCTCGAAGGGGCATTCCTGGTCGGCCATGTAGACGAGCGATCGTATGGTCACGACCTTCATCATGTGTTCCATATTGGACACGACTTCGAGGGACAGGCTCGGTGCGTTTGATTTGGACCGCGTGGTCCCGATGGGCTTTGCCGGCCGGCGCAGGCGGGCTGTCGGAGCTGGAGTGCGCGGTGCCTCGAGAACTGCTGCATGCATGGGTCTTACCTCCCGTTGCGATCGAGGAAAAAAGGGTCAGACGCCAGGCGGGGCGGCTGAACCAGTCAGTGCAGGACGCATCCAAAGCCAGTCAGGTGCGCCATGCCGCAGGGTGGCGAGCGAACGGAAGCCCCGTTGTTCCATCAGCTCGGCCCCACGTTGGGTGCCCGGGCGCGCGAAATGCGCCAGGTGAGCAAACACGTCGGTTTCAAGAAAGCGGGCGAAGGCCCAGATCGTCGCACGGTCCTTCAGTGAAGCACCGCCTATCCCCCAGACATAGATCGCCTGCGGATCATCCCCGGCGGAGCACACTTGGCTCAGGTCCACATTGAGTGGATCGAAGCTGCCCCGCCATATCGCATCCACGCCGGCACCATTGAGGGGGAGGATGGCCAGAAAGCCTGCCACCGCCTCCTCTTTGGTGGTTTCCCGCTCAGATGGTTCGCAGACTGTGGAGTTTCGCAGCACGAAAAGGGTGTCAGGGTTGTGTTCGTGCATGTCCGACAGCAATGCCACCGATGCGATCCGCGCACCGAGGAGGTCAGTCGCCAGCCGATGCACGCCAAAAACGTCTCCCGGCTCGGCCCGCGCGATCCCCATCTGCGCAAGTCGTTCCAAAGTGAGGAGAATTTTACGGTCTCTGGTCACCGCCCGGAACTTTCCCTAAACTTGTGCCTGTCACCACCCGCGGATGCGAAGCGGTGGGACATTGCGGCGAGTCGCGAGCATCCACATCACCCGGTGTTGAATGAGGGGGCATACGGAAATGACAGGAGGCAAAGACCTGGATCTCACGAAGAGCCGGCTCTCCCTCCCGGAGGTTTCGGCTCCGCACGCAAACCATCCAACCATCCCCGATATGCCCGGGCCCAATTGGGATGATTTGCGCATCTTCTTCGCGGTGTGCCTCAGCGGATCCTTCTCCAAAGCGGCAGAGAGCCTGGGCCTTACCCAGCCAACGGTGAGCCGGCGGATCGACGGGCTTGAGCGCATGCTGGGCACCCAGCTTCTCGTGCGCTCCCCCATTGGGGTTACGCCTACGGATTATGGCCGTCTGGTCCTGGAACATGCCCAGATGATGCAAACCTCCGTGAAGGAACTGACACGGAAGGTCCGGCGCAGTGATGAGGCCATCGAAGGCTCCGTGCGGGTTGGCGTGCCCGACGGTCTGCTCACGTTCTGGCTCATGCCGCGCTTATGCGCGTTCCACCGGGCCTATCCGACCCTGACCCTCGAATTCATCTGTGGTCTGGATGATGTGGAGGTGGGCGATTCACCGGCGCATCTGTCCATTCAGTTTTCGGACCGTGTCCCGCCGAATTACATGGCTCTGCCGCTTGGTGCCATGCACCATCTGCCCTATGCCTCGCGGGAATATATCAGCGTGTTTGGAAAGCCGGAGACCGTCGGCGATCTCGTCCAGCACCGCTATGTCTATCATACATCACAGAAACATCAGACCGATCGTTGGGACAAGGAAGTGCTGGCAATCAGCCAGCTCATGCCCATTGCGGCGGTGACGAATTCCAGCGGTGCGCTTGTGGAAGCCGTCCGTGGCGGGATCGGTATCGGCATGCTGCCGTCCTATTTCTCCACCTTCGACGACCCGGCTCTTGTGCTGCTTGATTTCGAGTACAAGGCCCAGGCCCATTTCTGGCTCGTGTATGAGCGACGCCTAGACCATCTCGCGCGTATCCGTGCCGTGATTGAGTGGATTCACGATGTGGTGGACAAGCACCGCATGCCCTGGTTTGCCGAGGCCTTCATCCATCCACGGGACTTCCCGGTCCAGGTCTAGGGGCTCGGCGAAGCCCATCCGTAGTCTGACTAAAGTCAGCCGTTTCCGATCCCCCCTGCTTTGCCCCCGCGCCATGCCCCATTGATTTTTGTCCGCATGCACCATCATCACGGATGGGATGGCTCTGTCCGGATAGGCCGCTGCGCGCAAGATGGCCTGGACCCTGTCCTTTGCGCACAAGCCGCGCTTGCCTGGATCTGGCACGAAGAATTGGCGCGATGTTCGGGCCTGTGCGATGTCTGGGCAGGCTGGCGTAACTTCGTGTCCGGGACTGATTTTTGAGTGTGTTCCTGGCCGGAAGATCAGTGTTATCCACAGAATGAATGTGGATAAAAGGGAGGGGCAAAGAGTGAACGCGGCGGAGGGGGATATTCATTGGCATAAGTACCTAGTTATCCCCATATCGAAGAATCATGGAACGATCGCGCGAGAAAATTCGGTTTTGTTGCATTTGATGTTTAAAAACCTGTGGATAACGCCGCGCCTGGACGGACAGTTGCGATGAACGAGCCGGTTGTACGACTAGGCCTTGTCTTCGGGGCAAAACTAAAATACCTGAGGTTGCAGCATGAGCTTAGTCTTGAAAGCGTTGCAGCCCGCCTTGGCCTCAACGTGGGCGAGCTTTGCGCAATAGAGGACGGGGCTCGACTGGCCTCGGCAAATACCTTGCACCGCGCCGCAACACTCTTTTCCTGCCAGCTCAGCGATCTCTTCTTCTGGCCACCAGGGGAAGATGCTGTTGAACCTTTGCCCGATACACAAGCGGACCGGCGGGCCTTGGCCCAGGAGGGGGCAAACCTCATCGAGGCCTTCATTCAAATTCCTGATCCCGCGATCCGTGCCGAAATCCTGAAAATCGCCCATTTCCTCGCCCGTCGCCAGGCCTGACACGGGCCCCATCTCAAGCGGGCCCTAAAAGCGGATCGGGCCATGCAGCCATGTGATCCAGAAGCCGAGGGCGAGGAAAGGACCAAAGGGGATGGCAGTGGTCATGGTGATCTCGCGGCCCCCAATGTCGCGCAACAGGAGCCGGCCCAGGGCAACGGCGACAAGCCCTGAAGCGGCCCCCACGAACAGCACCGAGGGGAGGGCGGCCGGGCCGACCCAGGCACCTGCCGCCGCCAAGAGCTTTGCATCCCCAAGCCCAAGCCCCTCGCGGCCCCTGAAGCGCCGATAAAGCTCCGCAATCAGCCACAAGGCGCCGTAGCCGCCCGCGGCCGCTAATGCATGGGCACCCAGGGATCCCGGATCGAGCCAGGCCGTCACGGTCAGTCCCGCCAGCACCAGCGGCAGGGTGAGGCCATCGGGCAGCAAGAAGGTCCGGGCATCAATCAGGGCCATCAGCAAAAGGATGAGACCCAAAAGGCCGGTCGCTGCCACCACCCCGACCGGCACGTCCGGTCCAAGTACAAGGGCGGCCCAGATCGCAAGACCGAGGGCGGCGAGTTCGGTGGCCGGCAGGGACCAGGGAATCGGCGCTTGGCAGGTCCTGCACCGGGCCCGCAGCGCGGCATAGCTCGCCAGGGGAATCAGTTCGAGAGGGCCGAGCGGGCGTCCGCATCCGTCGCAGGCGGACCGGGTGAAAAGGAATGGCCGTTCCTCGGCCCAGCGCTGGGCAACAAGGGCCAGGAAGCTGCCGAAAAAGGGGCTCGCCAGAATCAAGGTGATGCCAACCGCCGGCGGCACTGTTTGTGAGGCCCAGCCTGGCCAATCCGCCATGTCGCGTTCCCTCCCTGAGGCCTGCCCGCCATTCAACCAGGGGGCCCGTCGTCGTGGATAGCACCCAACACGTATGACGGGTCTTTCACCACTCGTTAGCAGCTTCAATGACACGGTTTAGAGCGGCATGCGGTTCAACCCGTCACGCCCTTTGCCCTCCTCATTCTTTAGCACAGGCATTTCCCATGACGGCAGTTCCCGCGACCCCAATGGCGCCCGATGCCTCCTCCAGCGACGCGCCAGCTGACTCCGTACCCACGGGTTGGGCTGAGGCCGACGCGCCCTTGGCCGACTGGGATTCGCGCGGCCGCCCTGCGGACCTGGCCGGGCCCCTGGCCAGCGACACGGCGCTGAACGCTTACGGCGAGGAGCGGGCCATTCTGTTTCGGGATCGGCTCGGCATAGCGCCATGCCTGTTCAAGGGCCTGTCCATGGCTCATGTCAGCGCGAACAGCCTTGCTTTTGCCCATGCCGATGCAGCGGCGCTGATCTTTGCCCGCTGGGGGGCAAAGATCAGCCTTTTGGGTGCGGATGAGGCCCGGCAGCAGAGGGTCGCGGAGGCCTTTTCCCGTTTTGGCCATGAGGAGCCTGTCTTTGAGAGCATTAACGGGGCCTCTGCCACGGGACGCTATGACTGGATCAATGCGGAAATGGTTTTGAATGGTCAGCGGGCGGTCCAGGATGTGTTGGGCGATCTGAAACCGCTGCTGGGCCGCGACGGTCTGGTCCATCTGTCCTATTTCAGCCGCCGGGGCACCTTCATTGAAGCCATGATCCGGGCCCTGATTGCCGGGGTGACGGCCTCTTCGGGCAAGCCGCCTGCGGAAACGGCGCGCAGCCTCATGATGTCAAAATGGGACGGGCGCGGATCAGCCCGCGCCTTTGAGGCCTGGATCGAGGGGCATCTGATCAATCCGGCGGCCCGGGGACTCAATCCGCTGGACAGTGGCGATCTGTGCCGGCGCGCCGTTGCCCTCGGCCTGCGCCTGCAGTCAAGCACACCGGCTTACCGGGATGCCTTGGTTTCTGGCCATCCGACGGAGCCGATCGCTGCTGTCGAGGATATTCGGCGCATTGACGAACACTTGTCCCGGTCGGCTTTGGGCCATGCGCTCGGCTTGCCGCTTTACTACGGTGGCAATCTGGGGGGCGCAGGAGAAATCGGTGCCCTGATCGATGCGGCCATCGGTGCGTGTGAGGACTGTTGCGAGCGGGCCGAGCCGGCACGGTTCAAGGCGGCCGCGGCGGCCTTGCGCGCCCTCAATAGCCTGACCAGGCAATGCAGCATGTGGGTCGGGCGCTCGGGCGCGGAGGCTGCCGGGTCTTTCCTCAGCGGCCTGTCCCAGGCCTTTGATGCGGTCGCGGTCGGCGATACTGGGTCTGTCGAGGTCTTCTGCCGTGAAAATGCCAGCTTCCGTGAGCTGTGGGGCACGCCCATCCACCATGCCCTGTTCCGCCGGGATGAGACTTTGGAGGCCACCACCCATATCGATGCCTACCCGGAGGATCGCACGCCAGGCCGGCCCCGACCTCGGTGAGGCCCAACCCCGCTGCAATTCAATCCCGCCGCGATCCAATCGCGCCGCGATCCAAGTATGGTGTGACCCAATCCGGGTGGAGATCGCGGCCCTCTGCGTGAGGGCGCGCGAGCCGGAATCGTCAGTCAGCGGGCGTTTCGAAACGGGCGGCCTTGGCTTCAAGAGCGGCGCGCCGGGCTTCGGCTTCTTCGCTCAAGGGCAGGCCGAGATCCGCTGACATCTGTTCCCAGCGGTGGAACCAGTCGTGGCGGCGCAGGCACTGGGTGATTCCGGTGCGGCGGATCCGGGCGATCTGTTCGGGTTCCTCGTCCAGGGCGTGCAAGCGGGCGGCGATGTCCTCGTCATCCCAGGGCGCCTCAATAACGGCATCGTCCCAATCGAAGGCGTGATCCATGCTGGGCGTGCGGGGCGGAGCGCCGACCATGATGGCGCCGGCAGACGCGCCTTCGAAAAAACGGTGCCCCACTTCTTCGGCCCCTTTGGTCTTTTCGGGCTCATCCGCATTGGCGCGGCTCGACAGGAAATAGCGGCTCCGTTTCAAAAGCTCCGCATACATGCGCCGATGGCCAGCGGGATCCTTCGTCATGGGCTTGGCCAAGCTGTCATAGTGATAAAAGAGGCCACTTTCCTCAGCCGCTTCCAGCAGTGCCTGGTGGGTCACCGGCGAGCGCCGTCCGATCGTCAGCACGTCAATGGAGCGCTCGGCACCGTCCGGCTCCGGCGAGAACAGCATTGCGTCAGAGGCGAAAGGCAGGAAACTCGTCGGCCTGCCAGTCACTTCGGCCATGGTATCGACCGAATGCAGTGTGCTGACATAGATGTGGTCAAACTGGCGCAAGGGCAGCGTGAGGTGCCGGTCGGTCCGCAGGCGGTGCGCCCAGACCTCGGGAATGTAGACCGCCGTCTTGCCGCAGAATTCGCGAATTCGCGCCAGATCCTTGAGGATAAACGTGAAATCCGGCGTCGGAAGGACGGCGAGGAACAGGTCATATTCCTTTTTCGGCGTCCAGGGTGACCAGGCAGCGGGCGTGAGCGCGGAGGCCACTTCGGGCATGCGCGTCATGGAATTCAGCGCGGTGTTGATCTTGCGGCGGACGGGGAAGCGCTTGTCCGGCAGCGCGAGGATATCGCATTCGGTCCAATCGGCGATCAGGTCTTCAAACTCATAGAAGCATGCGGTGGAAACCCAATAGACAGCCTGACGATGCGAAAAAAGCAGAACCCGTGGTTTGCGCTGTGCCATTGTCTCGTCCCCGTTTCTTCGAATTCAGTCCCGTTCAGCGTCGAACAATCAGACGCGGAAGCCCCGTATGGGGTATGCGGATCAGTGGAGCCTGCCCCATGGCGCCGCACTCTGCCGCGTCGCACCATGCAGAAACCACTCCTGCGTGGCAAGGCGCCACTGCAAAGACGTCATTGGCACCACGTCATTGCGGGGCCGCGAGGGCAGCATCCCAGACATAGATTGACCAGACACCAAACCGGGCCTGAAGGAGCGCCGTGCCGCTGCTCTCAAGAGCCGCCTGATGGGCCGGATTGGCCGTTACGATGAAGTCGATGTTCCGGTCGGCCAAACGGGCCGGATCGCCCCCCTCGGCCAGACCATATTTCGGCGCCACATGCGCTTCGTAAATGGCGGGATCCTCACGCTGCCAGAAATCGTCATAGCCCACATAAAGGCCGACCTGGAGCGGTTCCTCACCCCGGTTGATCACAAACCGGTCCGGCTGGTTCGACGCCACAATGACATCGAGAAAATCAAAGGAATCCGCAGCCAGCAGCACATTGCCATCGGTGCTTTCGAGCGCATTGGCGATGAATTGTCCGGTCTGGCGTTCGTCATCGGAGAACTGGCCATTATAGGCGCGCACGATCTCCAGGGTGTCGATGGCGAAAGCGAGCATGGCGGCGGCAACCAGGCCGCCCAGGGCTGCTGTCTGGCCGAGCACGCCGAAAAAGCGCGGCACGAGGGTTCGGATCAAGGTGATCATGGCGAGCGCGGCAAAGGGCACCATGGCCATGGTCCACACACCGCTCAGGCGCCATGCGGCAGCATAGGCAACACTGCGGGTTGCGAAGGTGGCCAAGGTGATGACCGCAAGGCTGGCGAAGAAATAAAGGATCCAGCGCCGCCGCTTGCGGTCCTCAATGCTCAAAGACACCAAAGGAAAAAGGGCCAGGATCAAAGGGGACGACAGCAGGTCCCGGGCGAAGTTAAAGGCATGGCTGTAGAAGAGGAGATCACTCATCGAGGAGCCGAACATCTTCGCCTGAACGCCCGTAATAAAAAGGGGCTCCAGCGATCCGTAGCTTAGATGGGCCTGTGCCAGGACGAGGACGGGGGCCGAGGACACGATAAGGCCATTGAGCACCAGCAGGCCGAAGGACAGGCGGCGTTCGAAAGCCCAGGCATAAGCCAGAAACAGCCCGTAAAGCGCACTCATGAACCAGGCCTCGAAGCGCACAAGACAGGCAAGCGCGAAAAAGGCTGAAGCGAGGAGCGTGTCCTGCATCCGCCCGCGCACGAGCCAGCCGGCAAAAAACGCAAGAGCCATCAGCGCGAAGGGATTGGAGAAAATCTCCGACTGGGGCGCGGCACCGAAAATCACCCGATGGGACAGGAAGACCCCAAGAGCCCCCGTGACCACCACGACCACACGGTCCTCAAACAGGCGATAGCTCAGATACATCAAGGCGCCGAGGGTTGCGAGGCCCATGGCAAAGGCGATCACCCGCGGCGTGACGAAAAGATCATTATACAGAAAGAGCCCGACGCCCACGGCCATCTTGTAAAAGGGGGGCCAAATAAAGGGCTCAAGGGCGGTCTCCGGCGTGACGGCATGGGACATGAGGGCCCGGGCGCTTTCGTCCGCCGACACCGAAAACAGGCCCAGTGCCAGCACCATGCCCTGGGCGAGGGCTGCAAGAGCCATCAGGGCCATAATCCAGACCCCCGCGGACCGGGCGATCCCAGTAAAAGCCAACTCCGACTCGCTCTTCGTCATTGTCTCATCTCCAAAGCAGTGTCGCGATCACTGCGCGGGGGATCCGGGCGGCCACACGGACCAAGCGCCATCGATTGTTCAACACGATCGATTGTTCAGCGCCATTG
>CAYUYV010000043.1:27129-29431 GCA_964449455.1 uncultured Alphaproteobacteria bacterium
TTGTTCAGCGCCATTGGTTGTTGCCTCGGTGGTTGTTGCACTGCACACTGTCCGAAGCACGCGGGCGCTGCAAGCTTTGCCATGTTCGCGCCGCATTTACCACACGACCCGCGGTGCGCGATGGACAGCATAGGGCTTAGCGCGTTGCAACCAGGCTCCAATCCCAAGGATTAACCGGCCTTTTTCGCCGTGCGGCCGAATTGCAATCAGTTCAGGCTGACAGTAAGTTGCGGCCACGCAATCGGCTTGGTCATTTCGTTCGGTGGGGGCGATTAGGGTGGAAAGCACAAGTCAGACGAATAGTTTGGACTGCTGCATTGTCGTGCCGACATTTAATGAGCGGGACAATGTCTTGCCGCTTGTCGAAAAATTGCGCGCGGCTGCTAAAGACATTTCCTACGAAATCGTTTTTGTTGACGACAACTCTCCGGACGGTACCGCGGAGTTGGTGAAGTCGCTCGGGCGCACGGATCGTCGAATTCGCTGTATCCGCCGCGTCGGGCGCCGTGGCCTGTCCTCTGCTGTCATTGAAGGGGTCTTAAGTACGTCTGCGGACCATGTTGCCGTGCTTGACGCTGATATGCAGCACGACGAAACCCTCATTCCCAAGATGGTCAGTGAACTGCGCGATGGGGCAGAAGTCGTGGTCGGCAGCCGCTATGTCGAAGGGGGGGGCACGGGCACATGGGACCAGTCTCGCGTGTCGATGAGCAAGCTGGCCACACGGCTGAGCCGGCTGGTGGTGCGCGCTGACCTGACCGATCCCATGAGCGGTTTTTTCGCTGTGCGCCGGGATGTCTTTGACCGGGTAGCCCCGCGGCTGAGTGGGGAGGGCTTCAAGATCCTGCTCGACCTTTTCGCGTCAAGCCCGACCCGCCTGAATTTCAGGGAGTTGCCTTACGAATTCCGGGACCGGGTCCATGGGGAGAGCAAGCTCGACAGCCTTGTGCTGTGGGAATATGCGGCGCTGCTCCTGGACAAGATGGTCGGCCATATCGTGCCGGCCCGTTTTGTGATGTTTGCCGCGATCGGCTTTCTCGGTGTCTTTGTTCATATGGTTGTTCTGTGGGCAGCGCTGTCACTCTTTGGGGTGCGCTTCCTGATGGCCCAAGCCATCGCGACGCTTGTCGCCATGACGAGCAATTATGTGCTCAACAATTTCCTGACCTATCGGGACCAGCGGCTGAAGGGCTCTGCCTTCTTCACCGGCCTTTTGTCCTTCTATATCGTGTGCAGTCTGGGTGTGGCGGGGAATGTGGGTGTGGCCAATTTCCTGTTCGAAACCCAGAATTCGTCCTGGTGGATTTCGGGCCTGGCCGGCACGCTTGTCGGCGTCGTTTGGAACTATGCTGCGAGCTCGATTTTCACCTGGCGCACGAAAAAATAGGCATGGCGCGGGGCGGGACCGGCGTAAACGGGCCGGTTTCCTCCCGGCATCGGCCTTGGCACGATCAGCTCTCAGATTGTCAGCCGAGTGAGCGATTGGGCGCTGGTCCGCGGGCCTGTGCCGGGGGTGTGTCGTGGGAAACCACAAGCTTCAGGTGACCGCGCTGGCGCACGACCCCTGTTGCAATGGGCGTGTCTTCGCTTGCCGCATCCTGTCCGACCGCGGCCAGAAGCCCAGGCCGCTCATGGGGCGCTCCGGCGTCCCCGATCAGACGGGTTCCCTCCAGATATTGATGCACCAGGGGCCGTTGGCCGAGCCAGTTGAGGCTTTGGGTCGCGAAGGCACAGCCCATGAGACGCGTCAATCCACCGTCCCGGTCCGAGAGGGGCAGCAGCAGCATCTCGCCGGACACGGACCGCCGGTCGACCGTCTCTGCGCGGAACGCGGCAAGCCCTGGCGCCGGTGTCTCGAGCACCCGGTCCACGAAGCGCCGGAAGGCCGGCCGGTCGCCCGGCGACCACAGGGCGTCCAGATTATGATCCCGAAGCTCCCGTCCATAGCGCTCACACAACCCCGTGCCCGCGAGCCGGAATACGGTCACATCCGCATCCATGCGTTCGGCGAGAAACACGAAGGGGAGGAGGCCTTTTAAGTCCCGCGGTGAGACATCCTGGCGGGCGGGTGCCTGGCGTGTGCCTTTCAGGGCCAGCCAGTAATCGTAAACGCGTGTCGTTTTGGTATTGCGCATGGTCCCCACCGGCCCGATCGGTCCGTCCCTCACCCCGACGACCTGATGACCCTGCGCACTCTCCCACGCAAAGCTGGACAGGACGATAACGGGACGAAGCGGTCGCTAACGCACCGGATTTCCGGCGGTCTTGGGATCACTCAGCAGGTTCTGTGCCAGTGCCAGTG
>CAYUYV010000043.1:29531-31508 GCA_964449455.1 uncultured Alphaproteobacteria bacterium
GTGCCAGTGCCAGTGACAGTTGACAGTGCCGGGGGCTCGGCGGGAAAGGGACCAATGCAGCGGCGCCTGGAGCGGGCAACTCGACGCCTGCCCGCGGCAGCCTTATGTTGGAGACAACAATGGCCGACCCGATGCGCGGGTTGGACAGCCCCAAGGATCGCCGGATGGCTAGGCTGGAATTCTTTTTTGACTGCTCAAGCCCCTGGACCTATCTCGCTTTTTCCCAGATCGAAGGGATCGCGGCTGAAGCGGGCGCGACGCTGATCTGGCGTCCCATCTTGGTGGGCGGTGTCTTTAACGCGGTCAATCAGGGCGTCTACCGAGCGCGCGCCGAACCCGAGCCATGTAAGGCTGCCTACGCCGCCAAGGATCTGCAGGACTGGGCCCGCGTCTATGGGTTGACCATACGCTGGCCCAGCGTTTTTCCCGTGCGCGCCGTGGACCTGATGCGCGGCGCTGTCGTCGCCCAGGATTGGGGCCGGTTGCCGGCCTATGCCCGCCATGCTTTCGAGGCGTATTGGGGCGAGGATCGGGATGTGTCGCAAAGAGACGAAATCGCTCGGATCGCCACAAATGCCGGCCTCGACGGACACGCCCTTGTGAGCCGTCTTGACGATCCGGCTACAAAAGCGGCTTTGCGTGCCAATACCGAGGATCTGATTGCCCGGGGCGGCTTCGGATCGCCCACCATGGTCCTCGACGAGACCGATATGTATTTCGGAAATGACCGGCTCGTTCTGGTCCGCCATGCTCTTATGATGGGAAAGACCGCACCATGAACCGCAATCCCTGGAGCCGTATGGATCGGGGCCAAGATCACGAGCCGGTTTTTGGCACCGGATCCTCGCGCCAGCCCGCCATCAATGCGCCAGCGATCGTCCTGTGGATGATCGGCTTTCTTGTCTTGGCCCACTTGCTGCGGGTGATGCTGCCCGTCGACCGGGCCATTGCCCTTGTTTACGATTTTGGTTTTATCCCTGCGCGTCTGACCCTGGGTGTCGAAGGCGCCGAGGCGCTTTTCACGATCCCCGAGCCCTTCGGCGGCCTCGCCACATTCATCACCCACGCCTTTCTCCACGGGGATTTGATGCATCTGCTGTTCAACAGCGTTTGGCTGTTGGCGTTTGGTGCCCCCGTGGCGCGCCGCCTCGGGGATGCCCGATTCCTGGCGCTTTTTGGTGTGTGTGCAGTGGCGGGTGCTGGCCTTCACCTCGTGATGAATTTCAACGGCGTTATTCCCGTCGTTGGCGCGTCCGGGGCCATTGCCGGATTGATGGGAGCGGCGGCGCGCTTCATGTTTTCCCAGCGGCAGGTCGGTCTGCTTGGCTGGCCCCGGTCGGCGCCCGTGCCCCTGGCGCCCCTGACCGACCAGCGGGTCATGGGCTTTGTGGCGATCTGGGTGCTGTTGAATCTGTTAATGGGGCTGATCGGTTTCGGTGGCCCTGGGGAAGCCAGGCTCGTTGCGTGGGAAGCGCATCTGGGCGGCTTTTTCGCCGGTTTGCTGGTCATGCCGCTGATCGATCCGTATCGTCCTACCCAGGCCGGCGACGGCTGGCGCGGGACATGGAGTTAACCATCGGTCACGCCCTGCGGGCGCAGACTGGCGCCAGATGAGTCGGTTTTAACAAGGGCGGCGCGGGAAGCGCCGGTTGCCGCCTCTTGCATTTTCTTGGCGGAATCACGGGCCAGTCTCGGCCCCATCCAATTGGATCCCCTACGGAGAGGATGTCATGGTGGACACCAATCAGACCTCGGATCAGGAAGTCATGGACCCTGTTGACGACGACCTGCCCCAGCGACGCCGCTCCGGCGTCACGATCGACATGATGCCCGATGCTGACATCACCGCGTCGGCGGCTATGGACAATGACACGGGTGCGGATCGGACCGGTGCAACCTCTGAAACGGTGCCTGGCGTTTCCGCCGCTCTTGGCGACGATGGGCCCTCCAGCACCACTGGCAGCACCACTGGCAGCA
>CAYUYV010000044.1:0-22090 GCA_964449455.1 uncultured Alphaproteobacteria bacterium
TGATCCACGACACTAGGCCGCTTCCTCAAGCCCGTCGCTGAGATTGTCGAGCACACCCAGAATCGCAATGCGCGTATCCCGAATTTCAATGCGCAGGTCCGAAAGGGTGGTTTGGAGGATGTCGAGCCGGTCGCGGCCCGTGAGGCTCCGGTCGGTGAGGATCGTCTGCAAATGGGCGCTTGCCCGCAGCCCCGGAATTCGGGCGGTCAGGGTTTCGCCGTCGGGCAGGGGGATCTTGACCATCCAGGCGCCTTTGACAAGGGACGGGTGGCCGCCAAACACGGTCTTGGCCCCTGCCGCGGCGAGATCCCGGACCCGCTCCTCAACCCGCTTGGTCAGCATGTCCCGTTCTTCGGGGTCCTGGGCATGGATGGCGCGGTCACAGGCCCGGTCCGCATCGGCACGGATTTCTGCCATGGTTTCAACCGATACCCTCAGAAGTTGGAGGGCGGTGGCGGTCTCGGCGGCCTGGGCGAGAGCGCTCGTCTCGGCAATGGCGTCACGGCCCCCGGCGCTGCGCTGCAGACTGCGCAAGAGGCGGCTTGCAAGGCCGCCCGGCGATGCGGGTCGGTTCGAGGGAACGGCGGCGTGGGATGCGGTCTTGGCCATCTCGTGCTAACCCGACTGAACAAATGACTTTCGGCCCCTAGGGCCCTGACGGTTCATCGACGATACGCGTCCGGATGCTGCCACTTCGTTAAGATCGACAAGCCATCCGCCACGCGCGCCACGAGAGGTTTGCATGCTGCGTATCCTTGTTCTGATCTGGGAAAGGCTCACTTATCCGGTCCTGACCCTGATCAAGCCCGCGCGGGTGGGGGCTGCTTGTCTGGTCATCAATGAAGAGGGCCAGGTGCTGCTCGTGCGCCAGAGCTATCGCAAGGGCTGGCATTTGCCGGGTGGGGGTGTGAAGCGGGGCGAGCGGCTACCCGAAGCGGCCATGCGGGAGGCCTGGGAAGAGACTGGTGTGATCGTGAACGGGCCACTCGAACTTTGGGGCGCCTACACCTATGTCGGGCCTCGGTATACGGATCATATTGTGGTTTTCGTCGCCCGGCACTGGCACCGCGAGCCCAAAAAGAGCATTGAGATCCTGGAGACGGCCTTTTTTTCGTTCGATGAACTGCCCTGGGGCATTCCCCGAGGCATTCGCTATCGCCTCGAAGAATTTGCTGGTTTGCGCCCCAGGAGCCTGTGGTGGGAAAAAGACGGCGGGCCGGCGTCAGAATACGTTCCGTAAGGACAGCCAGCGCTCCAGCGCCAGATAGGTGTTCCGTGCCGAGAGGACGGCCCCCTTTTGGCTCGCGTCATCGACGAGAGCTTTTTCCGCAACCGCATGGTAGGCCTGGACAAGCCGCTGGGTCTCGGCGCCATAGCCCGTGAAAAAGGCGGCGCCGCCGGTCGCCTGGACCCGAAGCGTGCGGGCCAGATGGCGCCCCACCACGGGCATTGACCGGGCCAGTTCATCAAAGACATAGAGCATGCCAAGACCATCCGTGAGCCCCGGTGTGAGGGGCGGAGCGGGGCAGGCTGGCAGACCCGGAATGGCATCATGGGCCGTGCCCAATGCGAGAAGATCGTGCTCCAAAACGGGTGAGCGCCAACGCTTGCCCATGGCAAGCGGCACCGCACACTCCTGAACGGCCTCGGCAAGCCAGGGTTCCATGCCCCGATAGAAGCCGAAAAGCCGCGCGAGAATGTCCCAATAAGCCTCCAGATCAAGGCTCGGTCCAAGAAGGGCCAGCATCCGCGGTGATGCCTCAAGGGCCGTGCGTTCGCCTGCTGATTCGCGGCGAAGGCGCTCGATGGCCGCGCAAGGGACCGCATCAAATTGTGGCAAGGGCGGCAGGGCCCGCCCTTCGCCCTCCGCCGGGGGGGCGTCAGCAGACGGACTATGCAGTTTCACCATGATAAACCGATCTCCAAATCGAACCAGGCCGTTCGCCCATCAATCCCGTCGCGTGCAGGGGACGGGCCAACGCCATCAATCGTTCAAACCTGACTTGCGCTCCACAATGCCGGAAAAAATGCGTGTGAGCGACGTTGCAGTGCCGCAATTGACCCGTTCAATTTCCCATCGTGAAGAGTGAGACTGTTGGCGCGCTCTTCGCTTCGCACGCCGCTGCTCGGGGCCGGTGCTTTGCGCTGCCGTGTCCTCGATTGATGCGGCCCATGGGACACGGTATGACACAGCATTTCTCGTTTGCACGGCGCAGGAGCCCAGCGTCCTGTCGCCAGTTGGAGGGGTGTCCGATGACCCTGCCTTCCCGTTCGAATGTTCCGTCCGGTGCGCCGGCCCTGGCGGGCTGGCTCCTTGCAATTGTATTGGTGGCGCCATTGCCCGTTCTGGGCCAGGATCCGGCTGCGTCGAGCCCGGCCCGGATCGCCCCTGCACAGCATCAGTCTTTTCCGGAAGGCACGCCGAGCCTTGAGGAGCGCTTGACGATCGAACCTGTGGAAGACACGCTCGGGGTTTATGGTCGGGACGGGGCTGATACGCGAATCGAGCTCTACAATTGCGGCACGGATGAATTGTGCGGACGCATTGTCTGGCTGCGCCGGCTCGCGGAGGACGACGGGTCGGTTCGCAAGGACCTGAAGAACCCGGATCCGGACCTGCAGTCGCGGGAACTCATGGGCATGAAGGTGCTGTGGGGCCTGGAGCGCAAGGGCAAGGGGGGGGACAGATGGGTCCGCGGGCGCATCTACAATCCCGACGACGGCAAGGACTACAAGGCGCATTTGGCGTTTCGGGATGACGAGGCTGTTGAGTTAGAGGCCTGTATTTTCCTTCTGTGCAAGACCCAGGTTTGGGAACCCATCAAAGATGCCCCGGTGCCAGGCACTGCGGTGTCCGATGTGGAAACCGGCACCGGTCCTGCTCAGTCCAGTGACAGCGTATCTCAGAGCACGGAATCGGCACAGCCAGTCGAGTGATCCGCCCATGACGCAGCGGGGGGATGACAAGGCGGGCCTGCCGTGGCTGGCCCGTATTTTTCGATCAATGGTGGACATTGTGCCGGTGTTTCGCTGGTTCCAACCAGGCCACAGCCCGTCCCGGCGCCGTCGGGTCAATGTCGCGCTCCAGGGGGGCGGCGCCCTCGGTGCATTCACTTGGGGCGTTCTCGACCGGCTGCTGGAGAGTCGTAATGTCCGCATCATTGCGGCGAGCGGCGCATCGGCGGGGGCCATGAATGCCGCGCTTCTCGCCAGTGGTCTCGCCCGGGGCGGTCCGGAAGCGGCACGCGCGCGCCTTGACGGCTTTTGGCGGGATGCGGCCCGCGCGGCCGCCGGTCCCATGGGCCAGAGCGGCATGATGCGTGCGATGACGGCCCTGTTTAACCCCGCCCTCAATGGGGGATCGAGCGAGGCCAGCCTGCGCCAGCTCGTGGAGCGCCATGTGGATCTTCCGGCCCTGTCCGATAGCGGGGCGATCGATCTTATCATCGCGGCCACGGATCTTAAGACGGAACAGGCGGAACTGTTTCGAAATCCGGATCTGAATGCGCCTGTGCTGATGGCATCGGCGTGTTTGCCGCTGCTCCATCGGCCCGTAGAGATCAATGGCAGATTATATGTGGACGGAGGATTGAGCCTCAATCCGCCCTTGCTGTCGCTCATTGAGGAAAGTGCAGCCGACGAGACGCTCCTGATCCGGATCTTACCGACGGGCATTGGCGGTGAGAGCGCACGGCCCTTCGCCCAGGCCATGGACAGTGCCCAGATGCTGTTCAACCGGGGCCTGATCGGGGAGCTTGACCAATATCATCGCCTCAAAAAGCTTGCGAATGAGGTCAAGCCGGCGCCGGGCACTTTGCTCGCGCGCATCCAGAACCACCGCTTGAGCCAGATCGACGGTGCGGCCCACATGCCTCTTGGTGCCGTCTCCCAGGCCCTCAATCCCAATATGCAAATGGTCGAAACCCTGTTCCGCCTGGGCCGCACCGCCGCGGAGGGGTGGCTGGCGTCGGACGCCTGTGAGCATCACCATGTCTGAGTCGCCTCAAACCCGCCCGCAGGATGGGGCTGAAGGGTCGCCCCCACAGCAGCCTCCCGAAAGATCGATCATCCGTCTGGAACTGATTATTGCGGGCATGGCGCTGGCCATCTCTTTGTGCGCGCTGATCGTGTCGGCCGTGGAGACGCGAATCCTGTCCGCCCAGCAGCGCGCGTCGGTCTGGCCCTATGTGGCCGTCGGCCAGAGCTACAATAACAAGGATTTCGGCCTGAGGCTGGCCAATAACGGCATCGGTCCGGCACGCATCACGGCCTTTTCAATTCATATCAATGGCGTTGCCCACAAGGATTGGCCAAGTCTGATCGACACCGTTTTGGGGCCCGACAGTGGCATCAACTACAATGTCTATATGACGGATGTGATCAACGGTTCCGTGGTTCCGTCCCAGACGGAGCTGGATATATTCCGTGTGCCATGGAGTGATGAGAGCCGCCGCTTGCTTGAGGCTATTCGCGTTGCAAGTCTGGTGGTCTGTTATTGCTCCGTGTTTGACGAATGCTGGGTCAGCGACATGGCAAGCGCTGGCCAGAAAAAAGTCTGCCCGGTCTCTTCAGACGAACAGTTCGACGGCTAATTCCCCGCCGCAGCGGACAAAAGCGCTGGATACCGCCGGCCCAGCGTGACACCACGAGCGGCAAAGAAGATCAAAAACGCAGCCCATAATCCGTGATTGCCCAGGGGTTGCAGCAGCCACCAGGCAGCCAGATAGAGCGCGAAGGCCTCCAGCATGGCGTTGCGCATGGCCCTGGACCGGGTCGCACCCACAAAGATGCCGTCGAACTGGAAACACCACACCCCAACAATGGGGTGGAGCGCGGCATAGGGCAGGAAGGCGTAGGCGGCCTCCCGCACCGTTTCGATATCCGTCAGCCCCCGGATGGCGGCGGGCCCTGCCGCGAAAAACACCGCGGTCAGCCCAAGGGATGTGGCCACGGCAAGCTCCGTGGAGCGCCGAACCGCCTGGTCAAGGGCCGTCCGGGATCGGCGCCCGACGGCCCGGCCCACTAGGCCTTCGGCTGCGATCGCCCAGCCATCCAGGAAAAAGGCGCTGAAGGCCAGGAACTGCATCAACACATGGTTCGCCGCCAGGGTCGTGGGCCCAAGCCGCGAGCCCATCGCCGTGAACCAGGAAAATCCGGCGACAAGCATCAGCGTGCGCAGCATGATATCGCGGTTGACGGCGAAGGTGCGTATCAGGGCCGGCGGATCGAACACCCGTTCGTGCGTCAGGTCCGGCGCGTCTTGCAGAAGGGGCGTGCTGCGCAGTCGGGCACGGATCATCAGCAGACCCAGGATGAGGGTCAGCGTCTCGGCGGCGAGGGTGCCGAACGCCACCCCGGCGACCCCGAGATCGAAGACCAGCACGAGGATCAGATTGAGCGCAATATTGGTGGCGTTCTGAAAAATCTGGAGGATGAGCACTGGCCGGCTGTCCTGGGAGCCGATGAACCAGCCGAGCACGACATATTGGCCAAGCACCGCAAGCGCGCCCCAGATCCGAATGTTGAAATAGCGGCGCGCAAGGTCCTCGACCTCCTGTTCGGCCGCGAAGAGCGGCAAGGCATAACCGGCGATCACCGTCTGACCAACCAGCAGCAGCGCACCCATGGCGCCAGCCACCAGAAAGGCGCGGGCCAGCGTGGCCTTCAATTCAAGCCCGTCTTCCGCCCCATAGGCCTGGGAGACAAGACCGGTGGTGCCCATCCGCAGAAAGCCGAAACCCCAATAGATGAAATTGAACACAATGGCGCCGATGGCGATGGCGCCGAGGCTTGCCGTGGTGCCCACATTGCCAATGACAGCGGTGTCGGCGAGGCCAAGCAGGGGAATGGAGATATTGGCGAGCATGATCGGCCAGGCGAGGCGCCAGACCTCGCCGCGCGTGATGTCCGCTGCCATTTCCCGCGTTCCCTTCGCCTCCTGCGCCATGGCGCCGCCCTTTCGTCTTGGGTGATCGCGGGCAGCTTGGCGGCGGGCGCCGGGCAGGGCAAGCTCCTGCTCCATGGATACGATAATGGCTGGCATTCTGCCCATCACCCACCATCCGGACTATGTGGCGACCCTGCCCGATGGCCACCGCTTTCCCATGGCCAAATTCGGCCGTCTGCGCGATGTGTTGATTGCGGATGGATTGGTGGGGGCGGACGGTTTCTGGGTGCCGGAGCCCGCGCCTGTGGCCTGGCTCGAACTTGCCCATGATCCGGCCTATGTGGCTGGTGTGATTGAAGGCACCCTGTCGAAGGAGGCCGTCCGGCGGATCGGATTGCCTGTGTCCGACCGGGTGGCCCGGCGCTCGCGGTTGGCGACCGGGGGCACGATCCTGGCGGCGCGTCTGGCACTGTCCGGCGGCATCGCCTGCAACACCGCCGGCGGCTCCCACCATGCGGCTTCAGGCCATGGGGCGGGGTTCAGCGTGTTCAATGATGTGGCGGTTGCATCGCGTGTGCTGCTGGAGGAAGGGGCCGTGGGGCGGGTTCTGGTCATTGATCTTGACGTCCACCAAGGCGACGGCACGGCCGAGATTTTCCAGGACGACAGCCGGGTGTTCACATTTTCTGTCCACGGCGAAAAGAATTTCCCCGTGCGCAAACAAAAGAGCGATCTGGATCTGGGTCTTGCTGACGGCACCGATGACGGCGAATATCTTGCGGTCCTGCAGGAGCATGTCCCCGCGCTGATCGATTATGTCCGCCCCGATCTTATTTTCTACAATGCCGGTGTTGATCCCCATGCAGAAGACCGCCTCGGCCGCCTGGCGCTGAGCGATGGCGGGCTGGCGGCGCGGGATGGGCTGGTGATCGAGGCTGCGTGGGAGCGCGAGGTCCCGCTCGTGGGCGTCATCGGCGGGGGCTATTCACTCGATATTGATGCGCTCGCCCGCCGCCATGCGATTCTCCACCATACGGCCACGGCCCGGCTTTCTGCTGGTCTTTTTGGGTAGGCGTTGACGACCGGGCATCGTCTGCTACCTTCCCGGGTATTGATGGATCCCGAAGCGTTGAAGGAGGCGAGGCATGGATGAACCCGTGGTGGCCGGAACGGCCCCGATCGGTGTCGATGTGGAAGCCGGCAAGACCTATTTCTGGTGCAGCTGCGGAAAGTCCGCCAACCAACCATTTTGCGATGGCTCCCACAAAGACACATCATTCACGCCCGTGCCTTACAAGGCCGAACAGAACCGCACGGTGTTTTTCTGCACCTGCAAACGCACCAGCAATCCGGGCCTGTGCGACGGATCCCACAGCACGCTTTGACTGGCGGATCGCCTTTGCGTTGAACGAGACTTTTGCGTGAATGAGAGCGCAGCGAGGCAGCCCATGGCCGCATATTCCGCATGCGGTGTTCTGGCTGCATGCGGTGTTCTGGATTGCCACGCCGCATTCGCAATGACGGCGTGGCGGACTTATGCGCCTTCCTGGTCAGCGGCTTTCTTCCGCTCACCCGCGCAGCGTTTGGAACAGTATTTCACCTTGTCCCAGTCGCGGGCCCATTTCTTGCGCCAGGTAAAGGGCCGACCGCAGGTGGCGCAGATCTTTGTGGGCAGGTCGGATTTCTTCGTCAATCCACCACGGCTCCATCATCACCCAGATCCATAGTGATCTGATCCTGGTTTGCGGCCTTGCGCTTTGCGGCGCGCCGGCGGTCTGACACCTGGGGCATGCCGCTTTTGCGGCTGCCGTGCTTTTTCTGGATCGCGTCGGCCTCGTCCCGAAAAGCAGAACCGCGACGGGCGGCATAGATCTTTTCCTTGGCGGCGCGGGCCGCGGCCACGGGATCAATGATGGGCTCTGGATAATCCGTACCGAGCCGCACGCCGCAGTCTTTCGCCACACCGGCGGGCATTTTCCAGGGCTCATGGATATATTTATCGGGAACCGCTTTTAGTGCCGGAATGGCCCGGCGGATAAATTGTCCGTCCGGGTCGTGATCCTTGCCCTGCTTGACGGGATTGTAGATCCGCACCGTGTTGATGCCCGTCGTGCCGGATTGCATCTGGGACTGGGGATAGTGGATGCCCGGCTCAAAATCCGTAAACTGACGGGCGAGAAACAGGGACGGCTCGCGCCAGTGCAGCCACAAATGATAGGACGAGCAGGACATGACCATGGCCCGCATGCGGAAATTCAAATAGCCTGTGCGGTTAAGGGTCCTCATGCAGGCATCAAGGAAGGGAAGCCCAGTTTCCCCGGCACACCAGGCCTTGAAGCGAGTGTGGTCGAAATCCGGCTCGCGCAGCCCGTCATAGCCCCGATGGAGATTTTCGAATTCGATGCGCGTTTCATCCTCCAGCTTCTGCATGAAGTGACAGTGCCAGTGCAGGCGGCCGATGAAACTGTCGATGGATTGGCGCCAGGGCAGGGTGTCCGGACTGGCCTGCGCACGCAGCTGTCCCTGCCGGGCGTTCGCGGCCTGATAGGCCTCCCGGATCGACACGGTGCCCCAGGCGAGATGCGGGCTGAGCCTGGAGCAGGCCTCGAAAGCCGTGTTCGGGCTCGACATGGCCTTGCGATAGTCCCGGCCCCGCTCATGGAGAAAGGTGTAAAGACAATCAAGGCCCGCCTCCCGGCCCCCGCGCTGGCGCTCTGGACACGGATCGGGCACCAGGCCAAGGTCTTGTGCCGTGGGGATCGGCCCGGCCTCAATGCCGTCGACGGGTTTCAGGGCGGGGATGGGTGTGACGGGCTCGCCCATCCGCCGGTCCCATTTGCCGGCCCAGCCATTGCGTGTTTTCAGGGGGCGGATGATGCCGTGCTGGGGGATCTCGCGCCAGGCAAGCGCCTGTTCCCGGGCCCAGCGCGCCACCTTCTTATCGCGCTCGAAAGTCCACATCTGGCCGGTCTCTTCATGGGACCACAGGCTGGCGGCGCCTTGCTGCGCGAACCCATCAAGAATGTCTACAGCGTCCCCAACCCGAATGACCAGCGGCTGGCCAAGGCTTGCAAGATCTTTGCGCAGCTCCACAAGGCTTTCGGCAATGAAGGCCCACTGGCGCGCTGAATGCTCTGGCTGGCGCCACAATGCGGGTTCCACGATGTACAAGGGCAGCACGGGCCCCGCCTGGGCCGCCTCAAACAGCGGCGCATGGTCGCCCACGCGCAGATCGCGTTTGAACCAGACGATATGAAAAGGTTCAGACTTGATGGCGAGCCTCCTTGATGCGGATCGTCTCCCGAGCCGTTTATCCCCCATCTAAAGGTGTGTCCCATGGCCCGTGTGGCAATTGTCGGAGCAGGATTTGCGGGGCTCGCTTGTGCGGCCCGGTTGGAAAAGGCTGGCATTGCCTGCGCCATCCTGGACAAGGGCCGAGGGCCTGGAGGTCGAGCGGCAACCCGGCGGGCGGATGGTGGCCTTCAATTCGACCATGGCTTGCCCTGTTTCACCGCCTGTTCAACGGATTTTGCCGCCGTGGCCGCAGCCTGGCAGGCTAAGGGGCGCGCCGCGCTCTGGCCTGGCCGGTTCGGCCGGCTTGACGCGAATGGCTTCGAGGACGAGATGGCCGGTTCGGCGCCGCGCTGGGTCGGCGTGCCCAAGATGAACGCCCTGATGGCCGGTGACGGCGGTACGGTGCAATTCGGCGAAGAGGTTGTCGAAATTCGCCGGGGGCCGGAGGGCTGGATCCTCACCACCAAGACCGGGGGTCTGCATGGTCCCTTTGACGGCGTGGTTCTGGCCGTTCCGTCAAATCAGGCCGTGCCGCTGTTGGCGCCGGTGTCGGGCTTGGCAGAGCTGGCCGCAAAACCTGTCTATGCGCCGGCCTGGGTGGGCATGGCAGCCTTTGCCGCGCCACTGCCGGCCCCTTTCGATGCGGCCGATGGTGTTGACGGGCCGCTCTCCCTCATTGTCCGGGATGGCTCGAAGCCCGGGCGGCCTAGCCTTGAGACCTGGGTCATGCATGGCGCGGGCGATTGGTCCCGCGAACATCTTGAGGCAGACAAGGAGGAGATGGCACCGCGTCTGTTGTCGGCGTTCCGGGATCTGATGGGTCGGGCGGGCTGTCCTGTTCCGGAGCCAGACCATTTGGCGGCCCATCGCTGGCGCTATGCGCTGGTGGAGACGCCGCTCGGGGCACCGTGCCTAATGGACCCTGGCGCCCATATTGGCGCCTGCGGTGATTGGTGTCTTGGCTCAACCGTAGAAGATGCCTGGCGATCCGGCGATGCCCTCGGCGCGGCTCTGGGCGAAAGGATTACGCGCGCCGTCTGACGGGGACAGCGAACCTGCTGGCGGCGCTTGCCGCCGCAGCCTCTTTCAAGAAGGCCACACAGGCATCCGCCGGCATGGGCCGGCTGTGGTGGAAGCCTTGCATCCGAGTCGTGCCAAGCCGGGCGAGCATCTGCTTCTGGCTTTCCGTTTCCACGCCTTCGGCAACCGTCTCCATATCCAGCGTGCGGGCGAGGCCAATAATGGCTTGGACAATGGCCAGGGAATTCGGATTGCTGTCGCAGTCGAACACGAAGCTCTTATCGATCTTGATCGTATTGATAGGCAGGGTGCGCAAGTAACTCAGGCTGGAATAGCCCGTTCCGAAATCGTCAAGGGCAATGCGGATCCCCCGGGTGCCCAGCGCCTGAAGCACGGTGAAGGTTGCCTCCAGGTTCCACAGGAAAAAGCTTTCCGTTACCTCCAGCTCCAGCATGGACGGGGGCAGGTCCCAGTGCTCCAGGCCCCTGCCCACAGCCTGGACAAGCGTGTTGTTCTTGAGGTCATGTCCGGAGATGTTGATCGCCAGCCGATCAATCAGGCCACTGTGGAACCACGGGGCGGCATCCTCCATGGCCTTTGTGATCACGTGATCCGTCAGCAAACCGATGAGATTGTTGTCTTCGGCGTGCTGGATGAAACTTGTCGGCATCAACAGCCCGAACTGGGGGTGGTTCCACCGGGTCAAGGCCTCCAGCCCAACGATCCGCCCTGTCCGCATACAAGATTGTGGCTGGTACCAAATCTCCAGCTCGTCCGTGAACTGGGGCTGGCGCATGGCGCTCACGAGGGCATGACGCTGTTCCACGGCGGCAATCATGTCAGGCTCGGCACGGTGCCATTGGTCGCGGCCGGCCCCTTTTGACGCGTAAAGGGCCACATCGGCGATCCACTGGAGGTCTTCCACACTTGTGGCATCCTGGGGCAACAGGGCTGCACCCACCGAAATGGTGGGATAGAGCACGGCATGGTCGGTCATCACTGGTGCCCGCACCGCCTCAACCAGTCGGCGGGCGAGACTGTCAACGACCGATCCTCCGCTATCGTCCCAGCAGATGACGGCGAACTCGTCCCCGCCCAGGCGGGCTGCCACAGAGTCTGGATAGTCCTGACACAGCCGTTCCAGCCGTTTGGCCACGCTTGTCAGCAGGATGTCTCCGGTGGTGTGGCCGTAGGTGTCGTTGATCGTCTTGAAATGATCGAGATCGACCAGGATGAGACCAACGCCGCTTTCATCCTCGGATGCCTTTGCGGTCCGTTCCCGGAGGATACGCGAAAAGATGCGACGATTGGCAAGACCCGTCAACTGATCGCTCTCTGCCAGATCCACGGCCTCAAGGCGCGCAGCAAAAGACTCCCTGGCGGCGTGTTCGTGGAGCTGTGTGATGGTCCAGGCGACCGCAAAAAGACCGATCGTTGTCAAAAGCGCCGAAAGGCAGTGGCTTGCACTGTCGACAAAGGCCACGCCATCTGGCTGCTGTACCACGCCCATGTTCCCCAGGACGGGGAGGGACACGAGTATTGTGCAGACCAGGATAGCCATGACCGCCGCAGCGCGGTTGGAGAGCAGGAATGCCCATGCCATGGGCATCGCGGTCAGCATAAAAACTGTTCGCGAATAGATCCCGGACTGAACAAAGGGCCAAGGCACGAGAGCCAGTGTTATCGCACCGAGGCAGATGAGCCCGCACAGCCGTACCCGGCCCGTGACCCGCAACAGGACCGGGATAGAGAACAGGATCACGGCAACGGCAAGTGGGAGGGCGATCCGGAGTATGCCGACCGGTCCACCAATGGCGGTGCTCGCACCGGACAATTCGACGCGCAACTGGGCAAGCGCCATCATGGTTCCGAAAACGCCGCCCATAGGGCCCATGACGGCAAGAGCCCGGCCACGCAGGACGCTCAGGTCCATTGAGCTGTCCACACCAGGGGCCACGTCAAGACGCAAATAAGCATCCAACCACTCGACAAAGGTGCGACCGGGGGCACGGTCCTCACCCGCGGTGCCTGAACCACTGTCAAGGCGGGGTAGAAGCAGCATCTCCAGTCCTCGACATCAACGGGTGAGCGCATCTTGGGGGCTCGCCAAGCCTGCAACGCAATCCCAGGGCATCGATTGGAGGGCGCTAAGGTTGCGCTCCAGTACAGACCCGTCTCAGGTCTCCGGATCCACACGCAAAAGGGGAGACGGCGCCCATGGTTAGCCGGCACAATAAGCGAGTTGGCCTTGACGGAAGTCTAACGCTTGGGGGAGTGCGCCTTAGCGCCGATTGGCACGCTTTTGCCGGATCCACTTTGACCGCCCCCTTGGCTGAGGGGCCTGCCTTGACGGCGCGCCGTGCCTGCCGGACCATTTGCACAACAACTGCGACAGACTGGATGGGGAGACGGGTATGCCGGAGGATCTCAAGAGCCTGAAATGCTGCATCATTGGTGCTGGATGCAGCGGGTTCACCACGGCAAAGGCTCTCCAGGATCGGGGCATTGATTTCGATTGTTTCGAACTAAGTGACCAGATCGGCGGCAACTGGGTCTACAAGAACCCCAATGGCATGTCTGCCTGCTACCAGTCGCTTCATATTGATACGTCCAAATATCGTATGGCCTTTGAGGATTATCCTATCCCGGATGAGTTTCCTGACTTTCCGCACCATGCCCAGGTGCTCGCCTATATGAACAATTATGTGGACCATTTCGGCCTGCGCTCGCGCATCCGCTTCAACACGCGGGTGGACTGGTGCGAGCGCACGCAAAGCGATGTCTGGGCCGTCACAGTGACCGGGCCTGACGGTGTAACCGAGACACGGTCCTATGACGTGGTGTTTGTCTGCAACGGCCACCACTGGTCCGCCCGGTGGCCGGATCCGGCTTTTCCAGGTGCCGAACGGTTCACCGGCGTTCAGATCCACTCCCATGACTACCTCAATCCCTTCGAGCCCCATGACATGCGGGGCAAACGGATTGTCGTGGTGGGGATGGGCAATTCGGCCATGGACATTGCATCCGAGCTGAGCCAGAAGCCCTTTGCCGAGGCGCTTTATTTGTCGGCGCGGCGCGGGGTTTACATCTTCCCGAAATATTTCAATGGTCAGCCAGCCGATAAAAATCCCGCACCCGCATGGATGCCGGCAAAGATCAGGCGCTGGCTCGCTGCGCGTGTCCTTCAGCAGGCGGTCGGCCGGATGGAGGATTACGGGCTCCAGAAACCGGACCATCTGCCCCTTGAAGCCCACCCATCCGTATCAGGAGAAATTCTCACCCGGCTCGGCTGCGGCGATGTGATTCCGAAACCCAATATCGCCGAGATCACTCCTCAGACCGTGCGGTTCACGGATGGTTCGGAGGTGCTTGCCGATGTGATCATCTATGCAACCGGGTACAATATCCGCTTTCCATTCCTGGACGAGAGCACCGTCGGTCTTGCCGACAACCACATCAAGCTGTTCAAGCGCATGATCCGGCCGGGACGTCCTGATCTGTTCTTCATGGGATTGGCCCAGCCCTTGCCTACGCTGGTCAATTTCGCCGAGCAACAGGCCCGACTGATTTCGGCCTATCTCGCGGGCGCCTATCATCTGCCCAATGACGAGGAGATGTGGAAGGTGATCGAGGCGGATGAAGACCGCTTCCTCGGCCATTTCTATAAATCCGCACGCCACACCATGCAGATCGACTTTGACGATTACGTCCGGGATCTGAAAAAAGAATGGGAGCGAGGAGAGCGGCGGGCGCGCAAAGCGGGCAACAGCCTGCCCGTGACACCGCGAGCCGCCACAAATCCGGCCTCGGCGGCGTAAGGAACGCCGCTGGGCGCATGCGCGCAGCGAGCGTCCCTTGCATCGTACTCAGAACACAGGTCTTCTTGGCCGGATTGATCCCGCATGGAAGCGGGACATCCTGGGTGGAAGTGATCAGAAAGTGTTTTCCATGTCCCGTGCGTCCCGGTCATCCCCTGGTGCTGCGCCTTCAGGCCACGGATCGGCCGGCCGTCGCACGCCCCATCAGGAAACCCCGGTCCAGGAGGGGCAAGGGCGCCGGGAACAAAACAAGGCGACCAATCGCCAGGCCATTCTGGACGCAGCCAAAAAAGTGTTCAGCGACCAGGGCTATGGCGCCACCACTGTGCGCGATATCATTCGCGGGACAGGCCTCGCGTCCGGCACGTTCTATAACTATTTCAAGTCCAAGGAGGAGGTGTTCGAGGCCCTCATGGACCAGAACGCCCTCACGGTGCGCCCCCAATTGCGCCAGGTGCGCGCCGAGGCGGCAACCTTCGCAGCGTTTCTCGAGGGGATGTTCCGCACCTTCTTCACGTTCTGCGCCAATGACCAGGATCGCTACGGCGTGCTGCGCAGCAATGCGGGGCATTTGCGGGTGCGCATGGACACGCGAGAGGTGCTCGCCGGATTTGACGAGCTGAAACAGGACATCGAATTGGCCGTGGCAACCGGTCTCGCCCCCGATATCGATGCGGATTATCTGACTGCGTCCATTGTTGGCGTCGCGTTCGAGCTTGCCGATCGCATGTTGGAGCGTGACCAGGCCGATGTGGAAGGGGCCACGCAATTTGCCACCCGGTTGATCCTGAATGGGGTCGGGGCCGTTGCGCGGACCGGCTCAAGCTCAATGCCATAAGAGAAATACGGAAGGAAACGCGCCATGAAGGCCGTCGTCGTCGAAGCCTTGAGCGAGGATTTTTCCGGGGTCGTCGTGAAAGACATACCCGATCCCGTGCCTGGACCTGGCGCGGTCCGTATCCGGATCGAGGCGGCGTCCGTCAATTTTCCCGATGTTCTCATGACAAGGGGCGCCTATCAGCTCAAGCCAGACCTGCCGTTCACGCCAGGGCTCGAAGCTGCTGGGGTCATCGATGCGTTGGGTGAGGGGGTTGAGGACTTGACCGTTGGTACGCCGGTGGTTGCTGGCATGCGCTTCGGCGCCATGGCGGACCTTGCCGTCACGCCCCGGGAGGCGGTCCGGCCTATGCCCCCGGGCATGGACTATGCGCAGGCTTGTGCTTATCCAGCGGCTTACTTGACGGCCTATGTCGCGCTTGTGCGCCGCGGTGCACTCCAGGCGGGGGAGACCCTGCTGGTGCATGGCGCGGCGGGCGGCGTGGGGCTTGCGGCCGTCGATCTCGGCAAACTGCTTGGGGCGACCGTGATCGCCACCGCCGGACGGGACGACAAGCTTGGGGTGGTTAAGGCCTATGGCGCCGATCATGTCATCAATTACACAAAAGAAGACGGCACTCTCGGTGGCTTCAGGGACCAGGTGAAGGCCTTGACCGATGGGCGCGGCGCCGACGTCATCTATGATCCGGTGGGTGGTGACGTTTTCGACGAATCAGTGCGCTGCATCGCCTGGGGCGGCCGGCTGCTGGTCATTGGCTTTACAAGCGGTCGCATTCCCACTGTTCCGGCCAACATGCCGCTCATCAAGGGATTCTCCGTTGTCGGCGTTCGAGCCGGGGAGTTCGGGCGCCGCGATCCGGAAAAAGGCGCGCAAAACATCCGTCAGATCGACCAATGGGCGGCAGAAGGTCGCATTCGGCCCCATATTCACGACCGATTGCCCTTGGAACGGGCCGTGGAAGCCATGGGCCTGCTCACCGAGCGGGCCGTGGTGGGCAAAGTTGTGGTAATGCCGCATTTGAGATGATTTTTCACATTTAACGAAAGATTAGACGAGAGCGCTTTACTCTCCCCTCCGTCGGCGGAGTCGCCTTGACGGGAGTAGTATGAGTCAGATGTCACCAAAGCGCGGTTGGCGAGGCAGGCTTGAGCAGGCCGAAGCCGCCCTGTCTGGCCAGTCCCTTCTCAGATGGGCCGTGGGTGGTCTTGGCGTGTTCGGCGTGCTGACAACATTGGTCAGTGGTCTGCTGGTCAAGGACTATGTCGACTATCTGCACCGGTCGAATCAGGGCTACGCGCTTATCGAGACCATTAGTGTTGACGCGTCACGGCTTGCGCTTGATGCGGATGGTCCGCCCCCTGCAATTGTTGATGCATTGGCTCAGTCCCTGGACGCGTTTTCCCGCGCGCCGCAGGGCACGCCTTGGGCCGATTCGCCAGAAGCATCGGCTTTTCTGGATGCGGGGCGGGCGCTCTATTACCGCTTGAGTGGCCGCGACGTGACTGTCGGTGAGACTGGCGACGTGACTGGCATGCTGGCCCTGGCCATCATCCAGGCCGGTCAGGACCTGAAGGCGGCGGCTGCCCAATCCGAAATTGCGATTCTTCAGGCGAAGGGCCGGCAGGTCGGGCTGACCATGGCCGCCAGCGGTCTTCTGTGGGCGACGCTTTTCGTGGTTTTCCTGGCGACCGGAGGACAGACCATCCGTCCTGTTACGGGAGACCACTCGCCGCCGGGCACGGTGTTGCCAGCAGCCAGCGGGCCCGGGATCCTTGGTGACGGGGCAGACAGCGCTGCACCATCCCTTTCGGCGAGCCGGTCCTCCACGCCCGTTTTCGGCACCAAGGTCCTGATTGTCGAGGATAATCCGATCAATCAGAAGATTGCGGCCGCCATGCTGGCCAGCCAGGGCATGGCGTTTGACATGGTTGAGGATGGCTCGAAGGCCGTCGAGCAGGTTCAGAGCGGTGCCTACGGCATCGTGTTGATGGATGTGCAGATGCCCATCATGGACGGGCTGGAGGCAACCCGCCGGATTCGTGCGCTGCCTGGCCCGATCAGCCGTATTCCGATCATCGCGGTCACGGCCAATGCCCTCCAAGGGGATCGGGAAACCTATTTAAAGACCGGCATGGACGATTTCGTGCCCAAGCCCATTGATCCATCGGCCCTTATTTCCGTTGTCGAGAGCCATCTGAATGGCCAGCAGCCCCCCTCGGAGCAGGCCCCCTCGGAGCAGGCCCTGTCCGCCTAGGAACACGTTGTCCGCTTAGGGACGGCGTCGGTCATGGAGGGCGCGCGCATGGTGCGGCGTCACCCGGGATCTGAGCCGCATTCCCAGCAGAACCGACGCGGCCGAGAGGCCGGCCAGGAGGCCGAGCCAAATCCCAACGCTGCCAAGTGAGGTCAGAAATCCCAAAGCCAGGGCCAGGGGAAAGCCGATGGCCCAGTAACTGATCCCCGACAGGATCATCGACATGCGGACGTCCTTGAGGGCCCGCAGCGCAATGGCCCAGGTGAACTGGAAGACATCCAGCATAATAAAGATGCTCCCGATCGGGAGGAAAACGGCGATGAGGGCGATAACGGCCTCATCCGCCGCATTTGTGGGATCAAGATACAAGGCGCCGATCGCCTCCGGATAGAGCGCGCACGGGATGGCGATCGCCAGTGCCATCAAGAGGCTGATCGAGATGGTAATCGCGATGGCCTGTCGGACCCGCACCCAGTCCTGGGCACCAGCCGCGAGGCCGACCCGCACACCGCCGGCCGAACTGATCCCTAAGGACATCATCACGGCAAGGGCCGCAACACTGCTGCGCGCGACGGTGAATGCCGCCATCTCCTCAACGCCAATCCGTCCCATGAGGAATGTGGCTGCGATGTTGAGGACATTCCAATTCGCGATATCGATTCCGATGGGCCAGCCCAGCTGAATGATCTCCCGCATGCGCGCCCAGTGAGGATCGAGGAAATCCCGAAACAGATGGAAGGACCGGGCCTGCGGGTCCCACCGGATATAGGCGATCAAAGCGGCGACCATGAATGCTTCAGACACGGAAGAGGCGATACCGGCGCCCACAAGTTCCAGCCGCGGCGCGCCCCAATTGCCATAGATCAGCGCATAGTTGAGCAGCCCATTGAGCACCGTGCCCAAGGCGATGATCCACAGCGCGACCTGGGTCTTGCCGAGTGCCGCGAGAAAGGTCCGCAGCATGTAGAGCGCCAACGCGGTGGGCAGAACGGGCCAGAGGGCGACGGAAAAGGGCCTCGCCATCTCCGCGATATAGGCTGGCTGACCCAGCATGGTGCCGATGACATCCGCATAAAGAAAGACAATGAGGGCGATCGGTGAAAAGAGGAGAACGGCCCAGAGCCCCATACGGATTGTCAGGCGAATGTCGTCGCGCTCATCTGGATTTGCGCCAAGGGCTTGGGCAATTAGGGGGGCGGTGGCGAGCGCAGGCCCCAAACCGGCCAGGATCATGGCAAAGTGGATGGAGCCGCCGGTTGCGGCGGCGGCGAGATGCTCCGGCCCGAGCCGGCCGATCATCAGGACATCAACGATATTGAAGGAGAATTGGAGCACCTGGGTCAGACCCATGGGAATGCCAATTCTTAAAAACGGACCGAGTTCGTTGGTCCAGGCAGGGGCTGATTTCGACATCTGTATCACCGCGATCAAGAGCGTTTGAGGAGGCGCTTGCAGCCGCGGAGACACAAAAAAACCTCCGGAGCTTTCGATGGGCTCGGAGGCGGCGACGGGTGCGATGATCAGATGATCAACGATCTAAAGGGCGCATCCTCCATTGCGGGCTTGGGCATTGCGGGCTTGGGCATTGCGGGCGTTAGATTGTTGAGACCGGATTTTGGTCCGGTCGCCGCTTGCCATGCCTATGGTGGAGGTCTGGTACACAGATGCGCACTCGCATTGTTGAAACAACGCCTCGACTGTGAGGCTTGCGGATGCTACGCGCCCGGGCTGGACCGGTCAATGCCAATTTCGCCATGGCCGAAAATCGGGGCGCGCAGTGTCCTTGGTGGCCGGCGGCCCTTAATCTTCAGGGGGCAGAAGGGCGGACAGGGCCTGCAAGGTGTCAGCTTCGCGGGGCGGCTTGTCCCAGCGCAGCCGGTTGATCCGGGGGAACCGCATGGCGACGCCGGATTTATGCCGTGGTGAGCGCTGAAGACCTTCAAAGGCCACCTCCAAGACAAGGCCTTTATCCGTACCATGCACCACCTCGCGAACCGGGCCGAACCGGTTCGTTGTGTTTTGACGGACGAATTTGTCGATCTCCTTCAGCTCCGCATCGGTGAAGCCGAAATAGGCTTTGCCGACAGGCACAAGCGTTGGTCCCTCCTCGCTATCCTGCCAGACCCCGAATGTGTAGTCCGAATAGAAGGAGGAGCGTTTCCCGTGGCCGCGTTGGGCGTAAAGCAGGACGGCGTCAATGAGAAACGGGTCGCGTTTCCACTTGAACCAGGGGCCTTTGCTGCGCCCTGGCGTATACGGACTGTCGCCGCGCTTGAGCATCAGCCCCTCGACACCCGGGGCAAGGTCCGCGGCCCGCTTTTCGGCGAGCTCTTCCCAGGTGTCGAAAGGCACCATTTCGGACAGATCGAGGACCGGCAGCGCCCAACGGGCAACAGCCGCCTCAAGGGCGGCGCGGCGGGCATCGAAAGGGTCCGCGCGCATGTCCCGACCATCGAGCATCAACAGGTCATAGGTGCGGATGATCACGGGATGGCTGGCAATCAGTTTGACGGAAACGGTCTTACGGTTGAGGCGTTTCTGGAGCTGCGAGAACGGCGCCACGATCCCGTCTCGGGCCACAAGCAATTCTCCGTCCACGGCTCCTTCAAACTCCATGGCCTCGATCACATCTGGAAAGGTGCCGGAGATATCCTCTCCGGTCCGGCTGTAGAGGCGCCGGGCCCCTTTTTCGCTCACGGCCTGGATGCGGATGCCATCCCATTTCCACTCCGCCCGATAGGCACGGGCATCAAGCGCCCAGTCCGGATCCTCAAATGCGGTCGCAAGCATGACCGGGCGGAAGGGTGCGTGGGCGGCCACTTCTGGCATGGGGCCGCGCCCTTCGAGCCAGGCGAACAGGTCCGTATAAGGTGCTTTGAGGCCCGGCCAGATTTCTTCAATGGCGTTGACCTCCCTCTCACCCATCTGCGCCAACGCGGTCTTGGCCAGACGCGCTGAGACACCGACCCGCAGGGCGCCGGTGATGAGCTTGCCGAGGGCCCAACGGCCTGTGGGATCAAGGGCGTCGAACCAGCCCGCAACGAGACCTGGAATGTCGGACTTGCTGGCTGTTTCCAAGGCATACACCACCTCGCTTAAGGATGGGCCGTCGCGCACCTCATCCGCCGGCGGATCGGGCCAGATGAGGGACGCCGTTTCGGCCAGATCCCCGACATAATCATAAGACAGGGCGAACAGGGTCGGATCGACCCGTTCCATGACCAGACCGCGCAGCATGGCCGGCTTGGCCCGCGCAAAGTCGAGTTCACTTGTCAGGGCAGCGAGCGCATAGCCCCGGTCAGGGTCCGGCGCATCCTGGAAATAGGCGATCAGCAAACGGATTTTTGCATTGCGCTGGGGCTGGGTGCTCAGGCGGTCGAGCAGGTCGGCAAAACGTTTCACGGTGCGGCCTCCCCCTCGCCGGGCTCACCTGCACTCGCGTCCTGTTGGTCCTCATCATCTTCGTCGCCATAGCCGACCAGGGACAGGGGTTTGGCCTCAATTCCCATGGTCTGCGCCGCATGGACAAGCGCATCCTCCCGGCCATGGGTGACCCAGAGAGCTTGGGGCGCGACATCCTTCACGGTCGTGATCAATTCATCCCAGTCCGCATGATCCGAGACGATAAGGGGCAGTTCGACGCCGCGCTGGCGCGCGCGGGCCCGCACCCGCATCCATCCGGAGGCAAAACTCGTCACCGGATCCTCCATGCGCCGGGACCAGCGATCCGCAATGGCCGAAGGCGGACAGACCACGATGTGACCATTGAAAGCAGCCTTGGGCTGACCAGCGGCGCAGACCAGCTCCCCCAGATCAATGCCGTGCTCCTCATAAAGTGTGCACAAGGCGCGCAGGGCGCCATGGAGGAAGATCGGCGCGTCATGGCCCGCATCACGCAGCATCCGGATGATCCGCTGAGCCTTGCCCAGGGCGTAGGCGCCCACCAGATGGGGCCGTTCCGGAAAGGTCCTGAGAGATGTCAGCAGCTTGGCGATCTCCCCGTCCGTCGGTGGGTGGCGGAACACGGGCAGGCCAAAGGTTGCCTCACTGATGAACACGTCGCAAGGCACAGGCTCGAACGGCGTGCAGGTGGGATCGGCGCGGCGTTTATAATCGCCGGACACCACGATCCGTGTGCCCCCGAATTCGATTGCAGCCTGGGCGCTGCCCAGCACATGGCCGGCCGGGTGCAAGGTCACGGAAACGCCATTGATGGAGATTGTGTGCCCCAAAGGCTCGGCCTGGGTCGTGCCTGCGTGGCCTGGGCCGTATCGCGCATCCATGATCGCCAAGGTCTGCGCGGTTGCGAGCACCGCGCCATGTCCCGGTCTTGCGTGATCCGCATGGCCGTGGGTGATCACGGCACGGTCCACCGGCCCCGTTGGATCCACATAAAAACCGCCGGGCGCGCAGTAAAGGCCCTGAGGTGTCGGGCTCAACAGATCGTGCGGGGGAAAAGAGGTGAGAGGAGCCATATGATCCGGTGTTGATTGCCACGCCCAGGCAGCAGTGCTGCCTGTGGAAACCATAGCGCACCAAACCCGGTGGCCCAGCCCCATGCCGTGACGAGAGGCCCATGACACCAGGACCAGCCGGCAACCCGCCCGATCCGGATGCCAAGCCGGAGGCTTCCCAGCCGGGAATGGCCCAGCCAGCAGCGCGGCCCATGGTCCGTCTTGGATCCTGGCGCATTCCCTTGCCACGCACGCGGGCCAACCGGACGGCGCTTGCCGTGGCCATTATCGTGATTGGGACATTGGGCTTTGCCATGCCCGTTATTGGGTTGTGGATGTGGGGCCCGGGCATGCTGATCCTGTCCCACGACTCTCACCGGATCCGCCGGTTCCGGCGCCGCATTGAGGTCCGCGCCGTGCGCTGGTGGCGCCGCCGCCGGGCGCTTCGGGCCAAGCGGCGTCATCATCATCGCCGTCACCGGCCTTGACGGTATCAGGGCCGGTGAGACGGGGGCCGGTGAGACG
>CAYUYV010000044.1:22190-25258 GCA_964449455.1 uncultured Alphaproteobacteria bacterium
GGCCCGGTGAGGTTAGGGCCCATGAGTTTAGGGCCGATAAGGCGGGGTCGTTAGAGCCGGGCCTTGATCGCCTTGGCAAACTCCTCAGCCTTGGCGTCCTTCAGCGCAATGCACAGCTCGATGCTCTCCTGGGCCTTGGCGAGGCTGCGCTCATAGCCGGGGATTGCCTCGGCATTCTCTTCAATCAAAGCGGTGAACTCGGCCTTGCGGTCCGGCGTACAGAACGAGCCCCCAACATTGGGGAAGCTTGAACGGTAAAGCGACGGCAGGCGCGCCACCACGGCATCGAAATTCTCCTGCAGCCAGGTCCACCAAGCCTCTCGTGTCGCCCGCTGCCGCGCCTGGATATACATCACACGGATGAGTTCGATGGAGGTCAGCTCGTCCGTCAAGGCAAGGTCGCGCAGGCGGGCGGCAAGCTCAAGATCTTTGGTATTCGCAAGCGCTGTGATCCCATAACTGCGCAGGCCCGGATCCTTGGTTTCGCCCAACAGGGCCAGGAGCTTGTCGAAAAAGGACGGGCCCAATTCCTCGACACCAACGATCAGAACCGTGGGCAGAAGGTCGGGAGACACAGCGGAGGGGTCCGCATCGCTTTCAAGGCCCACATAGGCGGCAGCCTGACGGGTCATGTCGCTGCGCAATTCCGGGTCCTTGGCGGTCAGAGCCAGGAAGCGGATGAGATCCGTGCGGCGCAGAATGTCCGCAGGGGTTTCATCCTCGCCCGGTGCGGCCATGGCGTCATAGACCGGCCGCATCAGCTTGCGGCCAAAGGCTTCGATCGCGGTCTGATCCTCCTCAGAGGCCAGGGTGCGCTTGAGGAAGCCGATTGTCCCTTGCGGCTGGGCCGAGACGTCCCAGGCCCCATGGCCGGCCAGCGCGGTCAACCCATCCAGCATGTCACCGGCACTGATGCGCCCCTTCTCGAAGGTGGCGGTCAGGCTGTCCGCATAGGCGAGGGCTTCGCTGGCGTTCAGGTCTTGCACATGGGGCAGGAGGTCCTGCCAGCCCTGGCGGTCGAAGGTAAACCGGACATAGGCCGCACCATCCGCATTCGGAATGACGGCCGTTGGACAACTTGCAATGTCGGGCTCAATGACCTGTTCGGCCTCCGTCACAAGCGCGCAGGTTCTCTGACGCTCTCCATCAACGGTGTAGGCGACGCACAGGGGGATCTGCCAGGTTTTCCGGGACGTGATAGAGGATCCGAGCGGTGCGTATCGGGACTGACGGACCACAAAGATCGGGTCATTGTTTTCGCAGTCGATGGCGGTTTCCACATAAGGCACGCCAGGCTGATCGATGAAGCTGCGGAAGGCTGGCACCAGTTCGGGCGTCTCGGACCCATCGGCGATGGAGGCCATGAAGTCCTCGACGGAGGCGACGCTGTTGGCGTGGCGGCTCATATGCAGGCGCACGCCGTTCCGGAAGGCGTCCTCACCCACATAGCTTTCGAACATGGCCAGAACGCCGGCGCCTTTGTCATAGGTGATGCCGTCGAACGCGTCCTCGATGGCCTCATTGACCTCCACGGGCTCGCGGATCTGGCGGGCGGCGGCGAGGCTGTCTTCGGCCATGGCCCCCAGGGCCTGTTTCAAGGTCGCCCGGTCGAACTCCCCGTCAGGCCAATAGGCCGCGGCGGTCTTGTTTTCCATCCAGGAGGCGAAGGCCTCGTTCAGCCAGATGTCGTCCCACCACACGGGCGTGACCAGATTGCCGAACCACTGGTGGGCCAGTTCATGGGCATGGACGAAGGTATAGGCCCTGCGCTGACGAAGGGGGGAGTCCTCATCCATCAGCATCAAGAATTCATTGTAGATGATCGCCCCCACATTCTCCATGGCGCCGCCGAAAAAGCCCGGCGCGGCAATGATGTCGAGTTTGGGGTAGGGATGGGCGATGCCGAAATAATCTTCCTGGAATGCCAGAATACCGGGTGTGTTGCGCAAGGCATAGTCCATACGCGGACCTTGGCCTTTGACAGCGATGCCGCGGAAGGGCAGGGGGTCGGCGCGAATGTCATTGGCCGCAATGGGCTCGGCTTCGTTGATGTCATAGGGCCCGACCGCGAAGGCCAGCAGATAAGTCGGCAGGGGCGGCGTGGTCGCAAAGCTGTGCTTTGTGAATCCGTTGCCCAGGTCCTCGGCCGCTATTTCCGGCATGGTCGTGACCACCACGTCTTGCGTCCGTGTGGTGACGGTCACATCGAAGGGCACCTTGAAGCGGGGCTCGTCGAGGCCTGGAAAAACCCGGCGCGCATCAATGGGCTCGAACTGGGTCGCAGCATAGAACGCGCCATCCCGCTCATTCCGGTAAAGGCCTTGGGGCGAGGTGGCGAAGGGCGCCTTGTATGTGAGGTGGAGTTTCACGGGCCCGGCGGAAATCGGCTCGGCCAAGTCCAGGCGGGCAATGCCCGTCACGCGCCGCTGCTCATAGGTCGCGGACACACGCTGACCATCCTCGGTTTCCACTTCGGCCGTTTCGACCTCAAGTCCATTGCCGTGGATCCAAAGCCCTTGGACATCCCGGGTCAGCTCAGCCTCGATGACGGTCGTGCCGGAAAAGCTTTCCTGGGACGGATCAATGGTCAGATCGAGGGAGTATTTGATCGGGGAGAGGGTGTCGCTAAGGCGGCCCAGGGGAATGGGCTCGGCGATCAAGGTCGGTGCGGGCGCACGGACGGTCTCCGGCGTAGCCTCGGCATTCGCCTCAACCGTGTCGGACGATCCGGGATTTGAATCGCAGGCGCCGGCGGCGAGCGCCAGGCCCGCTGCGGTGATCCAGGTCTTCCATGACATCGGGCAAGTCCTTTCTTTCTTGGTGGTCTTTTGGCGAGGCGGTCTTTGGGACCTGGGGGGCTCTTGCGAGCGTGAGATCCAGTTCACCCCTCCCACCGGCAGGGGGATCAGCGGGTTTCACGAACAAAACTTGACAAGCGATTTGCACCAAACTGTGTGAAAACTGTGGGCGAGCGTCCATAAAGAAGGCGTTTACCTTCCGCAGGAGCCGGCAGGCTTCGGCCCGTCCGGTGCTACGACTGCCGGTGTCGCTTGTGCCGGTGTCGCTTG
>CAYUYV010000044.1:25358-31363 GCA_964449455.1 uncultured Alphaproteobacteria bacterium
TGCCGGTGTCGCTTGTGCCGGTGTCGCTTGGCTAGAGGTGAGACGGGGTCTAATCTCGCGGATGATCAACAAGTCGAGGATTTGTCCATGTCTCAGAAGGCCAACCGGTCCCCTTTGCGCCGCATCCTGGGCTTGGGCCTGCTTTTTCTCCTCCTGGTGGCGGCCGTCATCGTGCTTGGCGGGGATGGTGTGTGGAGCCTGGGCGGGTCCCATCGCCTGGATGTCTCCGGTTCGGTGCGTCCTTCTGGGGCGGTCGTGGCCGAACAGACCGGCTGGTCCCATTATGGCGGCGATGCCGGGGGCATGCGCTATTCCTCCCTCACTGACATCACGTCGGAGACGGTGGACGATCTCGCCTTGGCCTGGCGCTTTTCCACCGGCGATCTCACCAGCCGCCCACCGGCGATCATGCGCCGCGCGGCCGCCGAAGGGACGCCGCTGCTGCTTGGGGATGCGCTGATCTTCTGTACACCCTTCAACGAGGTGGTCGCGCTTGATCCGGGCACGGGGGTGCAGAAATGGCGGTTCGATCCTGAAATCGATCTCGGCCAGCAGCCGGCCAATCAATTTGTCTGTCGGGGGCTTGCCGCCTGGCCGGCGGCCGGGCCCGCCTCCCACATCTTCATGGGTACCAATGACAGTCGTCTCATCGCCTTGGATCTCGCCACCGGCCAGCCGGCCGCGGCATTCGGCGAAGGCGGCACGGTCACCATCGATCCGGGCATGGATTTGTGGTGGCCCGGAGAGTTTCAGATCACCTCGCCGCCCGTCATTGTGGGCGATACAGTTGTGGTCGGATCATCAATCAGCGATAATGCGCGGGTGGAGGCGCCGCACGGTGTGGTGAGGGCCTATGATACGCGGACAGGGGCCCTTAAATGGACGTTCGATCCCATTCCGCGGGATGAAGGCGCGGCGGAGGCGCAGGGCTGGCAAGGGGAAAATCCGCCCGCTGAGGGCCATGCCAATGCCTGGGCGCCCATGGCGGCTGATTTGGAACGGGGCCTTGTTTTCCTGCCAACCTCCAGTCCTAGCCCCGATTTTTATGGTGGCCTGCGCCCTGGGGACAATCGTTATGCCAATTCGGTTGTGGCCCTGGAAGCGGAAACCGGCGCGGTGCGTTGGGCCTTTCAGACTGTTCACCACGATGTCTGGGACTATGACCTGCCAGCCCAGCCGGGGCTTTATACGATCACCGTAGACGGACAATCCCGGGATGTGGTGGCCCAGGTGGCCAAGACCGGTTTCGTGTTCGTTCTCGACCGGGATACGGGAGAGCCCGTGCTCCCCGTGGAAGAGCGGCCCGTGCCCCAGAGCGCGGCTCCTGGCGAAGTCCTCTCACCGACCCAGCCCATGCCGGTGGCGCCGCCGCCCCTGGTGGACACCGCAGTCAAACCCAAGGATGCCTGGGGCATCACCCTGATCGACAAATTGGCATGCCGGCGAAAGATCGAAGCATCGGACAATGAGGGCCTGTTCACGCCGCCGTCGGTACGGGGCACGCTGATGAAGCCCTTTTCCGGTGGTGGAGCCAATTGGGGTGGTGCAGCCTTCGATCCGGCCCACAATCTGCTGGTCGTGAATATGAACAATGCCGTGCATCATATTCAGCTCATCCCCACCGAGGGCTATGAGGAAGCCCGGGCGCTGCACCATGACCAGGAAGTCAGCCCCCAGGCCGGCGCACCCTTTGCCATGAAGCGCGAGCTTTTGTTCTCGCCCCTGTCGCTGCCCTGCACGGCGCCGCCCTGGGGTATTCTGGCCGGGGTGGACATCGCCGAGGGCCGGATTGTCTGGCGCAGGACTTTCGGGACGACGGAAGACCTGACCGGCGGGATGCTTAATTTGGCGGTTGGCACGCCGAATTTCGGAGGGCCGATCGTCACGGCTGGCGGCCTTGTCTTCATCGGGGCTGCCATGGACGACTATCTTCGCGCCATTGATGTGCGCACGGGCGATGAACTTTGGAAAGGCCGTCTGCCCGCCGGTGGTCAGGCCACGCCCATGACCTATCGCTGGCAGGGACGGCAATATGTTGTGATCTATGCCGGCGGTCATGGCCGGGCAGGGACAACCTTAGGCGATGAAGTGGTGGCCTTCGCGCTGCCTGAATGACCGTAAGACAGATGATCTGATGTGGAGGGGAAGCCCATGACAAAGACCTGGACGATCCGTTGCGCCCTGATCTCGGCATCGGCCGGCGCCCTGCTCTGGTCCGGCGCGGTGCAGGCGGACAAACATGAAGGCCCGGATCTGACCGTTGAGCGCATTCATGGCGATCCGGCACTGGCGGGTCCGCGTCTGCGCACGCCTGAAATCTCTCCGGACGGATCTCGCGTTACGATTCTGCGTGGCCGCGAGGATGATGCACGCCAACTTGATCTGTGGGCCTATGATCTTGCCACGGGCAAGAGTGCGGTTCTGGTCTCATCCACGGATCTGCTGGGCCAGCCGGTTGAATTGTCGGAAGAGGAAAAAAACCGGCGCGAACGCCAGCGCATCTATGAGCGCGGGATTGTGACCTATGCCTGGGACAAGGCGGGCGAGGCACTTCTGTTCCCCCTGGGCGGCGATGTTTTCCTTTATGATCTGGCCAAGGCCGAATCCCGCCGCCTGACCAATACAGATGGCTTTGAGACAGATCCCAAAGTCTCCCCGAAAGGCGGTTACGTTTCCTATGTCCGGGATGATGAACTGTTCGTCTACGACCTGAAAACCGGTTGGGAAACCCAGCTCACAACTGGCGCCGACGGCACGGTGCGCAACGCGGTCGCGGAATTCGTGGCCCAGGAGGAGTTGGATCGGGATACGGGCTATTGGTGGTCCCCGGATGATCGTCTGGTTGCCTTTACCCAAATCGATGAAAGCCCGGTTGCCATTGCGGAACGGCTTGATTTCGGGGCCCAGGGGGCAAAAACCATCCGCCAGCGCTATCCATTCGCCGGCACGGACAATGTGAAAATCCGGCTCGGCGTTGTGGCCGCAACGGGCGGGGAGCCCCAGTGGATCGATCTGGGCGAGAATGGCGACATCTATGTCGCCAATGTCTATTGGGCCGCAGACGGAAAAAGTCTCTATATTGTCCGTCTGTCCCGGGACCAAAAGCGCCTCGACCTGTTGAAGGCCGATCCGGCAACGGGCAAGAGCACCGTCATCCTGACTGAGACCAGTGAGACCTGGATCAATCTCTATGACTCCTTCCACGCCCTGAAGGATGGCAGCTTTTTGTGGGGATCGGAGCGCACCGGGTATCACCATCTTTATCGCTATGGTGCGAGCGGTACCCTGATGGGGACCATCACCAAGGGTGACTGGCCCGTCCTTGATGTCGATTGCGTGGATGAAAAAGCCGGCGCGGTTTACTTCACCGGCTGGCAAGGCAGCGCCCTTGAAAACCACGTCTACAAGGTCTCTCTCAGCGGCGGCGAGCTCCAGCAGGTGACAACGGCACCGGGTCAGCACAGCGCCATCTTTGCGGAGGATTGTTCCGCTTACATCGGATATTACACAACCCCGAATCAGCCTCGCCAGGCGGCGGCCTATGCCGCATCGGGCGAGCGGCTGATCTGGCTGAATGAGAACCGGCTGGGTGAGGATCATCCCTACGGGCCCTATCTTGCCTCCCATGTCGCACCCAGTTTCGGTACCCTCGAAGCTGCGGATGGGACGCCCCTCGACTATCGCCTCTTGAAACCGGCTGATCTTCAGCCGGGAGAACAACGACCGGCCATCGTGCTTGTCTATGGCGGGCCCCATGCCCAGCGGGTGTCTCGAAGCTGGGGCGGGGCATTCGAACAGCTTCTGGTTGATGAGGGCTATGTGGTCTTCCGGCTGGACAATCGCGGCGCTGGCAATCGCGGCAAGGCCTTCGAGGATCCCCTCTATCGCAATATGGGGCATCCGGAAGTTGAAGATCAGGCCATCGGAACCAGATGGCTGGTCGACCAGCCTTACGTGGATCCCGAGCGCATTGGGGTCTTTGGCTGGTCCTATGGGGGCTATATGACGCTCATGATGTTGTCACAGACCCCGGAGCTTTACGCCGCCGGTGTGTCGGGTGCCCCCGTGACGGACTGGCGCCTGTATGACACGGCCTATACGGAGCGTTATATGGGGCATCCGGCCCTGGACCGTGACGGGCCAGCCTATGACGAAAGCAGCGTGTTTGCCCATCTGGATGGGCTGCCTGGCAAAGGCGAGTTGCTTCTCATTCACGGTATGGCCGACGACAATGTGGTCTTTCTCAATTCGATCCGTTTGATGGATGCGCTTCAGAAATCCGGCAAGGACTTCGAGCTGATGACCTATCCCGGCGAAAAGCACGGCTTCCGCGCCAAGGAGAACCGCCTGCACCGGGATCGGGAAATCCTCGATTTCTTCGCCCGGAAATTGAAGGGTGCCGGCACCGCACCGTGACGGCAAGGTCCACTTCAATCCGCGAATGGGAGCCCATGGCGTGTTCGACCCGGATTCGAAAAAGATCACGACCCGGCAGGTGATCGGCCTTGTGCTGGTTGCCGCCGGATTTGTCTTTGCCTTCCTGTTGATCTTCCTCCAGGAAGCGGATTTCGTTGGCGAAGGGGGCACACGGACATTTGTTACCCTCTTTGTCATCTTCGTCAGCACGGGGTTTTTCCTGCTCATCAGCGGCAGTACGGCATTCTCAAAATATGATCGTGCCATCGCAGCGCTCATGTTCCCGACGGTCTTCATGTTCATTGTGTTGAACGATTTTGCCGACCTGACGCTCGGTGAGACGCTCTGCGTCATGGTCGATCAGGCCGCCCGAGCCGTCCTTTTTGACTATCTTGAGCTTCTCGGTGGCCCATCGCCGATTGTTGAAGACTTGGGCTTCCTTGAACGGGTCATGCTGGGCATCTACCGCATGGTGATGTCGATTGTCGTTGGTGCATTGCTGGTCCAGCTCTTGCGCCGCTCAAGCCTCACCCGCTGGATCATCTCCCTTTATGACTGAGACCCCATAACCGGCGCGGGGAGAGCGCGGGACTGCTGTCCGCATGGGGTGGGCATGGGAAAACAGCCCTTGGCAGCCAGGCATGTTCGCTCTATGTTCATGCGGGTTGACAGGGTGACGCACCGCCACGCTCACAACAGGGAGCTGAACATGTCCAAGGATCTTGTTTTCTACACCCACCCCCATTCGCGGGGCCGAATCGTGCGCTGGATGCTCGAAGAAGTCGGCGCGCCCTATGAGACCAAGCTGCTGGACTACGGAACCACCATGAAGGGTGCGGACTATTTGGCCATCAATCCGATGGGCAAGGTCCCGGCCATTGTTCATGGTGATGCGGTTGTCACGGAATGTGCTGCCATCTGCGCCTATCTCGCCGATGCGTTCCCTGAGGCAAAACTGGCGCCGGCACTCGATAATCGGGCCGCCTATTACCGGTGGATGTTCTTCGCCGCAGGCCCTTTGGAGACCGCATGGTTCAATGCGGGCGCTGGCTTTGTGATGCCTGAAGGTAAGGATGTCATGTCAGGCTATGGAAGCCTTGACGCCGTTCTCAACGCGCTTGAAAAAGCGGTTGATACGGACGGGTTTGTGGCTGGCGATCAATTCACGGCCGCCGACGTTTATGTCGGGGCTCAGATCGGTTTCGGCCTCAAATTCGGCTCTTGGCCGGAAAAGCCCGCACTCAAGGCCTATTATGAGAGGGTCAGTGGGCGCGAAGCCCATCGCAAGGCCGAGGAAATCGACGACGCTCTGGTGCAAGCCCCGGCGCGCTGACTGCGTTTGTCCACGGGGGCCGGACGGCCGCGCCCTCGTGGGCAGCTGAGACCTTTGAGCCCCCAGGTGCGGCGCGCTCCTTTCCTCAAATGGTTGAGCCAAAAGACCCACTCGGAACAATGGCCTGACCGCGTGTTTTCAGTATGAGCGTCTACGGTTTTGCGGTTCAAAGATGCGTCCTTTGTCGGAGACGGTGCCCCAGTGTGGCGGGTCAGGCATTCGCCCGAATGATCGGCAGGCTCCGTCGCGAATGCCT
>CAYUYV010000045.1:0-31235 GCA_964449455.1 uncultured Alphaproteobacteria bacterium
CAAAAAGTGCTTGCGGTTTTTGGGTTCGGATGCGCGACCAATGAAGACCCAAAGCATGTTCGATGGCACATCTGTTTGTGAGTGTGCTTAAGCATCCTGTGATGGGTCACCGGACAGATCAATGGGCAGTGGGCGGAACGGATGGGTGGCACAACAAGGGGCGCGTTGGCTTTTGGACTTGTGGCGGCAGCGCTCGGATGGTCTGGCGCCGGCTTGGCCGACGACGGAAATGGTTTTTCAGGCAAGGTCTGGACCGGCATTGAATATGACAGCAATGTCGCCGTGCTTGAGGTCGATCAATCGGCCGGTGAGGGCGATTTTGCCGGCTTGTTTGAAGCGGAGCTCGCTTATCAAAGGGACTTGACCGCCAAGCTCGGACTTAATCTGTCCTATGGTTTTTTTCAGTCTCTCCAATTTGACTTTTCCGACTTCAACATCCGCACCCATCTTGTGATGGCGGATCTGTCCCACAAGATCGGTCGTGGCCGGGCCGGCGTGTTATATCTCTTCGCGGATGCCGCACTTGCCGGAGACGGCTTTCTCGATATTCATCAGGGTACGCTCTATGGCGAGAGCATGGTGGGGGAGCGCGGATATCTGCGTGGTTCTTATGCCTATGCGGACAAATCCTATGCCCTTGATCCGCGCCGTAATGGGCAGACCCATCAAGGTGCGCTCGATGCCTATTACTTCTTCAACCAAGCCAGGACCTATGCCTCAGCAGGCTATTTGCTGACGGACGAACAGACACGGGATCCGCAATTCACTTATCTGGGCCATCAGATCAAGGCCAGGATCGTTCATAAAATGCAGGCTATGCGGAAGGAATTGAAGCTTGAGGCCGGAGCATCGTGGGAGCTGCGGAATTTTGATGCCTTTCCAACTGTTTCCCAGAGTGCGGCCGCAAGCACAAACGTGACGGTGATCGAGGAACTGCGCGAGGACGAACGCGTGCGCCTGCAAATCGCCGCAGAGCAGGTGCTTGCTGACCATGTCAGCCTGAGGCTCGCCTATGAGCATAATATTCTGGGTTCGACTTTGCCCGCCGTCGACTTTACGGAAAATGTTCTTGCCATGAAAATTGGTTACGGGTTTTAGAGTCGCTTCCGGTGAGGCGGAAACGACTCCGGTGTGTTTCGCCCACGCGCTGCGGGGGGGGCTCGCGGTTGCCGGGCCGGAATTATTCCTGCACGAACAGGCCGCTCACATCATGGTTGCTGCAGCCATGACCACAGTTCCGAACGATCAATCACTCCGCAAAGGCGCGTTCAACCACGAAGGTGCCGGGGGAGGCATTGGAGCCTTCTTCAAGGCCGGCCTTCTCGCACAGGACTTTCGTGTCCTGCAGCATGCCCATGGATCCACAGATCATGACCCGGTCCGTTTCCGGATTAAGCGGTTCGGTGCCCAGATCCTCAAATAGTTTGCCATTCTCGATCAGGGTCGTGATCCGGCCCGTGTGGGTGTGGTCCTCACGGGTCACGCTGGTGTAGTGGACGAGCTTGGCGCTCACTTCCTCGCCCACCAGGGGATCTTCACGGGACTGGGCCACCAGGTCCTCACCATAGGCGAGCTCGGCGATATGGCGGCAGGTATGGGTCAGCACGACCTTGTCGAACTTCTCATATGTCTCCGGATCGCGGATCAGGCTGGCGAAAGGCGCGATGCCGGTGCCGGTCGAGAAGAGATAGAGCGTCTTGCCGGGGATAAGCGCGTCGAGGACCAGTGTGCCCGTCGGCTTCTTGCCCAGCAGGACCGCATCGCCCTCCTCAATCTTCTGAAGCTTGGAGGTGAGGGGGCCGTCCTGGACCTTGATCGAGTAGAAATCGAGGGCCTCGTCCCAGGCGGGACTGGCCACGGAATAGGCTCTTAGCAGCGGCTTGCCCTCGGCCATCAGGCCGATCATCACGAATTCGCCGGAGCGGAAGCGGAAACTTGCCGGCCGGGTCAGGCGGAAGGAGAACAGCGTGTCCGTCCAGTGGCGCACAGAAAGCACGGTTTCCTGGGTAACGGTTTTCGGCAATGCCGGCGTTTCGGCGCTCATGGCTGCTTGTGTACTCATGGTCCTGGCTCTGCCCTAATCCTTCGGTTCAGCTCGCCCGCACGGGCGGCGGCGCAATACGCGCCGGCTCACATGCCGCGCTCCATTGCGTTTGGACTTAAAGCCCCCGGCCCCCCTTTCCAAGGGCGGGCACGATGGAAAATTCGCGGGCGTGCGCTCATTCCGGGCTCAGCGGCGGGTCGAGGGCCTCTGCGATACCCGGCTGTTTTGACAGATTGGGCGCCAGTGTCGGCCGCGCAATGGATGGTCGTGCCTGCTCATAAGTATAGGCCGCGTCGAGGAGCATGGCCTCGGACCAGGCCGGCCCCATGAAGGACAAGCCCACGGGCAGACCCGCGACAAGCCCCATGGGCACGGTGACATTGGGATAGCCCGCCATGGCGGCCATCCAATCGGCGCCTGTGCCCCCGGGATACTGGTCGCCATGGATCACATCAATCATGAAGCTCGGCGGGCGCGATGGCGCAATGAGCAGGTCCAGATCATGGTCCTTGAGCAGTTTGAGGATGCCATTTTGCCGGGTTTCCATCTGGATCGTTGCCACCGCCTCGCGATACTCGTTCGTGTCGAGATCCGGCGCTTGGGCGGACTGTTCCAGGATGTCCTGGTCGAACAAGGCCAGTTCCCGGGAGGCGTTGGCGGTGTTGAAGGCCATCAGGTCCTCAAGGCTGCGCACGGTCACAGCGTCGGTGGTGCTGGCCAGATAGGCGTTGAGCGTGGCCTTGAATTCGGCTTTCAGCACCAGGAAGGCCTTGCCCCACAGGGTGTCAGGCGGCTCGAAAGCCTCGATCTCGACGGTTTCGGCGCCAGCGGCGCGCAGGGTCTCAATGGCCGCATCGAAGCGGGCGATGAGCCGCGGGTCATCCCCTTGCGCAAAGCGCATCACGCCGACCCGCTTGCCGGTGAGGCCGCGGCCCGTGAGGGCGGCCGCATAATCCGTGCGCCGTGCATCGGATTCAGCCGTCGCCGGATCATTGGCATCGCTGCCTGCCATGGCCGTCAGCATGATGGCCGCGCCCCTCACGGAGCGGGTCATGGGCCCCGCCGTGTCCTGGCTGGAGGAAATGGGCACGATATGGCTGCGGCTGACAAGGCCCACGGTCGGCTTGACGCCCACAACCCCGTTCATGGAGGAGGGGCACAGGATTGAGCCGTTCGTCTCTGTACCCACGGTCCCTGCTGCAAAGCCCATCACCGCTGAGACGCCGCTCCCGGAACTGGAGCCGCAGGCGGACCGGCTGAGGGCGTAAGGGTTGCGGACCTGGCCACCCATGGCGCTCCAGCCGCTGATTGAGTCCGTCGATCGGAAATTGGCCCATTCGGAGAGATTCGTCTTGCCCAGGATGATCGCTCCAGCGGCCCGCAATCCCGCCGCCAGAGGAGAATCCCGCCGGTTCACATTGGCCGCGAGGGCGAGGGACCCGGCTGTCGTGGGCAAAGGATCAGCGGTTTCAATATTGTCCTTGAGCAGAACAGGCACCCCATGCATCCGCCCGCGGATGAGGCCTGCCGCCCGGTCCCGGTCCCGTTCCCGGGCAATGGCGAGGGCGTCCGGATTGAGGCTGAGGACCGCGTTAAGCCGCGGTCCGGCATCATCAAAGGCGTTGATGCGGGCAAGATAAGCCTCGACCAGGGCTTCCGATGACGTCACGCCGCTCTCAAGCGCCGCGATCACGTCGGGCAGGTCGAGGGTCGTGGGATCGAACGCTTTGACGGACGCTGGGGCGCGATGCTCCCTGGTCACTGAGGCGCCGATATCCGCGGCGAGCGGCTTGCTGGACACCGGCACGAGAGCGGTGGTGAGCGCCAGTGTTGCCAGCACAAAGGCCTTGGCTCCATGGATGGTCCGGAACATTGGCTGATCCCTTTGAAAACCCGTGTGTCTTTAGAATGGGCGTGAACGGCGTTGGAGGCAAATCGCACCCCCTGCGGCGGTGGTGCGGCCTGGACCCTGGCCCATGGGGGTGCAAGCGTTGTCCTGCGGGGCGGACACGGGGGCGGGGCGGACACGGGGGCCGGGCGGACACGAGGGCCGGGCGGACACGGGGGCCGGGAGCACAAGATGGGGCAGGCGTATGGCTGATGGAGGGGAAGGCCCGCCGGGAGCGGGCACGGGGCCGGAAGAGGGTGCTGTGGCCGCAGAAACCGGTCCTTGCAAGGCGGCTCCCGATCCGGAGAGACCGGCGCGCGGTGCCGTTTACGCGGGGCTTGCGGGCGGGCTCATCGCCTTTGCCATGGGACAATCGATCCTGTTTGCGCTGTTGGGCCCGCTGGCCCGCCGCATGGGGCTGACCGAGCTCCATGTGGGGGCGCTGGTCTCCCTGACGGCCCTGGTGATCGCTATTGCATCGCCGGTTTGGGGCCGCCTCGGTGATCGGGTGGGCCGCCGCTTCGTTATGGTTTTTGGTCTCGTCTCCTACGCCGTAACCATGCTGCTGTTCTCAGCGGCCATCATGGCGGGCCTTTCCGGCGCATTGCCTGCCTGGCAGGCCTTTGCGGGCATGGTCGGTGCCCGGATCCTTTATGCGTGTCTCTCCGCAGGTATTCAGCCCACGGCCGCGGCCTATGTGGCCGACACGACCACGGGGCAAGAACGCACGGCAGGTCTTGCGTTGGTCAGCGGGGCTTATGGTGTTGGTCTCGTGGTTGGTCCTGTCTTCGGGGCAGGTCTCAGCTATTTCGGCCTGATCACACCTTTGTTTGTGGTGAGTGCCCTTGCGCTCGCCAGCGCCCTTGCCCTTGTGGTCTTGCTTCCGGCGCGCGCTGCAGTGGTTGCCGGACCGCCGGGTGACGGGCGCGGCTTTTGGACCTCGAACGCCGTTCCCTATCTGCTCTTGATGTTCGGTGTCATGACGGTCGGGTCCGCGACCCAACAGACGGCAGCCTTTTATCTCCAGGATCTGTTCGGCCTCGACGATGCCCGGACCGTGCGCGCGGTCGGCTTGATCATGGCTGCCTCGGCGCTGACTATGATTGTGACCCAGGGGCTGATTGTGCAGCGCTTTCGCCTGAGCCCGCCGACCCTGGTCCGTCTGGGTCTCGCCTGCGCCGTTGTGACCTTCGCTGTCCTCCTCGCCAGCCACCAGTTTTGGGGCATGGTCATTGGCTACAGCGGTCTTGGCCTGTCCATGGGCCTGCTCTATCCCGGCATCATGACCGCCGCATCCTTCAGTGTAGGAGAGCGTGACCAGGGGGCGATCGCGGGCCTCATGGGATCGGCCACGGCGGCCGGCGTGGTTGTGGGGCCGTTGATGGGAACAGGCCTTTATCGCATCCATCCGGATCTGCCGCTGCTCGCAAGCGGGATTATCGTATTGGTGCTTTTTCTCACGGCCCTTGAGATCCATTTTTTTAAAGCGGGTCTTCGCCCACGACTACGCCGACGGCGCTCCGCCGAGCCCCGGGACCCTTCGGATCCGGATCAGCCGGATTCGGGTTCCGCGGCCCTTAAGGACCCAAAGGCCTGATCCCCATTGAGAGCCCAAGGTGAATGCCATGACTGAGCCGGTGACATTGTTTTTTCATTTCCGCAGCCCCTATTCCTGGCTCGCGGTCGAGCGCCTTGTGCGGGACCCGATCCCGCTCCATGCCATTCCGGGGACCGGGATCCCGGAAAGCATGGCGGTGGGTGGCAAAGACGCGCCCAATGCGCCGCGCCTTGCCTATATTGTCGAAGATGTGGGGCGCATTGCCACACGCCTTGGCTTGCCTGTGCAACTGCCAAGCGCCTTCGATACGGACTGGATTCGTCCTTGCGCTGCTTTCTGGAGGGCCCAGGAGATGGGTCATGGCTTTGCGTTCATGGCGGCGCTGTTCCGCAGGCGCTTTGGCCAGGGCGCAGACCTGGGTGACGCGGATGTGATCGCAGAGGCTGCCCGATCCCTTGGCCTCGACGATGCAGCCCTGATGGCCGCCATGGACGATTCGGCACTCCAGGACGCGGTCCGCGCGCAAGGGCCCGCGTTTAAGGAGAATGGCGTGTGCGGCGTGCCCTTTTTCCTCGCCCATGGTCAGAAGTTCTGGGGCCAGGACCGGCTGCCAGACCTGCGCAATGCCTTGGGTTTGCCGCCTGTGAAGGGCGATTTCGAGACCTGAGGCGCGCTCTTCTGCGATCCCCCGTTGCGTCCGGGGAGTCTTCGCTCTATGTAACGGCTTCCACTGCGAGGCATTGCCATGCGTCGCGTGAGTTGGGGCGTCGCCAAGTGGTAAGGCAGCGGTTTTTGGTACCGCCATGCGCAGGTTCGAATCCTGCCGCCCCAGCCATCCAAATTCTCTCCCGTTTACAGTTACCAAATTGACGGCATGCGAGCCTTGTGGCGCGCCGGGTATGCCTTGCAAACTGCTTTCATTTGTGTGAGCGTTTTGAGAGGGATCCGGCGCGCGAGGGGCTGTAGCGCAGGGGGGCAAAACCGTCACCTGAGCAACACGGATGCGTTTCCGGCGTCGCAAGTCCAATGACGAGCGTCTGCAGGCAGGGGTGTCGCGTCTCTGTGATCCATGAATGGTAAGTTTTAGTGTTTTTGAGCGAGATCAAAGCACCGGTGGTTTCCGGCATTGCCGCGCCGTCGGAGTTTGGGCAGAGTTTGGGTTCAAGCCGTCTTGGACGGCCTTTGAGCGTCCATCGGCTTGAAGGGGTTTCGGGCCAAAAGGGTAGAATGGAGACGATGATGCAGTTTTGGCGCATTCCGGCGATCCTCTCTGTGATCGCCGCAGTCGCATGCTTCAGCGGCCCTGCGGCCGCCCAGATCGATGCGGCGACAGACGCAGTGGAACAGGCGACCGATGCCGGCGCGGCATCCCAGCGGCGGATCGACTCGATCTCTGACGATACGGAAGAACTGCTGCGGAGCTACCGGAGTGTGTTGCGCCAGCTCGAAGATCTGCGGGCCTATAACCGTCAGCGTGAAGAGCTGATCGCAGCACAAGAGGCTGAGGAACAGTCGATCCGGGACCAGATCGAGCGGGTCAAGACTATTGAACGCGATATTGTTCCGCTCACCGAGCGTATGATTGCGACCATTGCGGAGTTCGTCGAACTTGACGTGCCTTTCAATGAAGAAGAGCGCTCGGATCGCGTGACCCGTCTGCAGGGCCTGATGGCACGGCCGGATGTGAGCATCGCTGAGAAGTTCCGCGTCGTGCTCGAAGCCTACCAGATCGAGAATGATTATGGCCGGGCAATTGAAGCGTATAAAGGCATGCTGCGCATCGACGGCAAGGCTGACCGGGAAGTCGACTTCCTGACCATTGGCCGCGTTGGCTTCTACTACCAGACACTTGATCAGTCCGAGACTGGGATCTGGAACCAGGAAGCCCGGCGCTGGGATGTGCTGGACGCCAGCTATGCCGGTCCGGTGCGGCTCGCCATGGATATGGCCCGCGAATACATTCCGCCGGAACTGCTCATCCTCCCGATGTTCGGTCCGCAGACTCAAACGGCTAATTGATGGGGCGCCCAATGAAGACCATGTTTCGTGGATTTGGCATCACGCTCGTCGCCGCGACGACCCTGATGCTCAGCGGGACTGCGGGCGTCAGCGTCCTTGGTTCTGCTCCGGCCCTCGCTCAGGAGGCGGAAGCACCGACCTCTCTAAACCAATTGCTTCAGATGGTCCGGGAAGGCCGTCGTCGCGAGAATTCCGAGAACCGTCAGCGCGAGCGTGAGTTCGCGCGTGACAAGGCGCGCCAGACGGAGCTGCTGAACCAGGCCGAAGCTGAGCTGAAGGCAGAGCAGGCGCGCGCCGAAGAGCTCGAAGCAGCGTCCGCTCAGAACGAGATTGATATCGACAATCTCCAGAAGGAATTGAGCGAAACGCTTGGTGAAGCGGGCGAACTGTTTGGCGTGGTGCGCCAGGTGGCCCAGGACACCAAGGCTCAGATCCAGGCCTCTCTGGTGAGTGCGCAGCTTCCGAACCGTGACGATGCTCTGGATCCGCTGACTCGCGGTCGGGTTCTGCCGACCATTGAGCAGCTTGAGACTCTCAATTCGACCCTGCTTGAGGAAATGATTGAACAGGGCCGGATCGTATCGTTCCGGAGCGCGCTTGTTCAGCCCGATGGAACGGCCTCTGAAGGTCAGGTGGTCCGCATTGGTCCGTTTACGGCCATGAAAGAGGACACCGGCGATTTCCTTGCCTATGAGAGTGAAACGGACTCTTTGAAGCTGCTCGCCCGTCAGCCGGCCGCCCGCTTCCGTGAGGCCTCCGCGCAGCTCGTCGACGCGTCGCCCAACGCTCTCACGGTCGGTGCAGTGGACCCGTCCCAGGGCGCGATCCTCAGCCTGCTCGTCCGTACGCCGAGCCTGCTGGAGCGCATCGATCAGGGTAAGACGATCGGTTACATCATTATCGGTCTTGGCATCCTCGGCGTGATCCTGGCTGTCTACCGCTTCCTTGTGCTGACCATCGTGTCCATGCAGGTGCGTGGTCAGATGCGGAACCTGGACAAGCCGAAAAAGGGCAATCCCCTTGGCCGCATGCTGCTGGTTTATGAGAGCCTCTATCAGCGGGTCGACGAAGAAACCCTCGAGCTGAAGCTCGACGAGGCTTTCCTCAAGGAACGTCCGCGGATCGAATTCGGTCTGTCGACCATCAAGGTGGCTGCCGCCGTTGCACCGCTCCTTGGCCTTCTCGGCACGGTGACCGGTATGATCGTGGTGTTCCAGCAGATCACCCTGTTCGGTACCGGCGATCCGAAGCTCATGGCTGGTGGTATCTCCCAGGCCCTGATCACCACCGTGCTGGGCCTGTGTGCCGCCATTCCGCTGCTTCTGCTGCACTCCTTCGCTGCAGGCCGCGCCCGCGAAGTGCTTCAGATGCTCGAAGAGCAGAGCGCTGGTCTGGTGGCTGCCCGCGCCGAGCAGCGGCACTGACGAGGTGTTTGATCCCGGGCCCTTTCGGTCCGGGATCACTTGCTCCGAGTGGCCCGGAGTGTTGTCTCAACCCTCTGGGGCCCGATGGCCTGATCAGGCCGTCTGCGAACGATTGATTTTTTGATTGCTGGAGGCGAGGTGCTCGGTTCCAGGACACCTGGATCCCGGTTGACCCGGGCCGGACTGTGAGAGCGGCTAGCGGGTGCTTTTTGTTCCGTAGGCGTGTGGATCAAGGACGGCAGAGCCGTGAGGCATTGTCCCGATCGACCGTCCGGAGGGAGAACATGGGGCACTGGAGCATGTGGAGAAAGGTCCGCTGGAAATGAACGATCTCTTGTCCAGTCTCAATCCCCTCGTCATCTTCACGAGTCTGAGGGACTTTGTGGAAACGGGGGGGCCCGTTCTGCTTTGGATCATGGGCATCACCTTTGTGATGTGGACCCTGATCCTGGAACGGTTCTGGTATTTTCTGGCGGCCTATCCTGGCACCCGCAAGCGGGTTCTCGGGATTTGGGAAGCCCGCTCTGACCATAACTCTTGGCACGCCCACCAGATTCGGACCCAGTTGATTTCCCAGGTGAGCATCGAAAGCCATCAGGGGCTGGGGACGATCAAAATCCTGGTCGCCGTCGCGCCCTTTTTCGGCCTGCTTGGCACGGTGACGGGCATGGTCGAAGTGTTTGACGTGATGGCCTTCACAGGCGCCAGCAATGCGCGCGCCATGGCCGCCGGTGTTTCCAAAGCGACCATCCCGACCATGGCTGGCATGGTCGCGGCCATTTCCGGTCTCTACTTCAACACCATTCTTGAGCGCCAGGCGAAGCGGGCGACCCAGAGTGTTGAGGACTCCCTCGACATTCACTTCCCTGAAGATCGCGATAAATGGGTGGGCCGGACCGGTGGCGCCCGCAAGAAGCGTGATCAGGGCAGCGAAGACGATGGCGGTGTCGACCTGACGCCGATGCTCGATATCGTGTTCATCATGCTGATCTTCTTTATCGTGACGGCCGTGTTTGTTCGGGAAACCGGCGCCGAAGTCGTGCGGCCTGATGCCGAAACGGATCAGTCCAAGGCAAATATTTCCGTGCTTGTTGCCGTCGACGACCAGAGCCGTGTTTTCATTGATGGCCGGGAAGTCGAGGTTCGCGCCGTGCGCTCACAGGTGGAGCGGCTGCGCAACGATAATCCAAAGGGGCCGGTGATTATCCAGGCTGACGAAAAGGCCGACACGGGCATCGTGGTTCAGGTCATGGACCAGGCCCGCCTGGCTGGCGCGCCGTCCGTATCCGTTGCAACGAAGCAGGAATGAGGCGGACCCATGGGAAGCATTAGACTCATCATTGGTGGTCCGCTTGCGGCACTGGTGACCGTTGCCCTCTTCATGCTGATGAAATCGCTCATCATTCCAGACAAGATTGAGCTGGAAGCCGTCGAAGAGGCTCCGCCCATCGAGCTCACCCGGACTCAGCGTGACGAAGAAATTCGCTCCGATGATCGGGAACTGCGCCGGCCGCAGCAGCAGGACGAGCCGCCCCCGCCGCCGCCCCCGGCTCCCCAGCAGACGACCCGTCCCGATGTTGGGGGTGGGTCCTTGGGGCTGCCCAGTCCCGATGTGGCCGTCGGCGGTCTGGGTGGTGTGACCATCAATGAACGTGATCCCCAGCCGATCGTTCGCATTCCGCCCCAGTTTCCGCGTCGGGCTGCCCAACGGGGTCAGGAAGGATATGTGGTGGTGGAATTCACCATTGCTGCGGATGGATCCGTGAAAGATCCGGTGGTCGTGGAGGCTTCCTCTTCCGTGTTCGAACGGGAAGCCATTCGGGCCATCCTGCGCTGGAAATATCGGCCCCAGATTCGTGATGGCCGAGCTGCGGACCGGGCTGGTGTCCGCGTCCGACTTGACTTCCAGCTCGAGGATACCGGGCGGCGTCGGTGACACGAACGCCAGATTGCCTGCTCTTCAGGGCAGGCAATTCCCGTCTGAGCGGTGGCATGGTCTTGAACAGTCTTGCCGCTCCGGAAAGGCGGCGTTGAATGAACGAAGTTGAACGAACGAACATGCGACAGGGGCCGTTGGCAATGCGGCTCGTGGGAGGTGGTAAGGGCCGGTGGGAGTGGCGCCGGCGACCGTCTTCCGGGAATGGAACGGTCTGGCGAGGGTGGTTCACCGGTCAGCTTAACAGGAAGGGCGCTCGGCAATGCGGCACCAGGGATCTCGACACCATGCAACGGGCCTGCGCATCGGCGGACGTGAAACCACAGCGCGGTGTTCTGTCACCGCCTTGAAGTCCTCTGCTTCCGTTTGGGCTTTGGCTGGCGCCCTCGCATTGGGCAGTCTGTTTGGTGGTGCCGACAGCAATGGGCTTTCCGTTGGCACCCAAGCCCAGGCCCAAAGTGGGCAGCTGACCAGCAAGCGGGTGACGGACGCCTATTTTGAAGCCCAGAAGCTTTATGATGAAGAAAAGGACGTGCGCGGCGCGGCCGCCGTCATCCAGCGGGTGCTGAACCGGGACGATCTCTCGCCCTATGAGCGCGGTATCATGCTCCGTACGCTGGCCAATTTCCAGCTGGAGCTTGAGCAATATCCCCAGGCCATCCGCTCTCTTGAAGGGGCTGTCAACACGGGCGCGTTCGAAGAAAGTCAGCTCGCTGAACTCCATTTCTTCCTTGGCAGCCTTTATATGGCCGCCGAACGCTTCGATGATGCCGTGCGCTCCCTCGAACTCTATTTCAGCTTGGCCGAGACGCCCGGGGCCAGCGCCCATTATCTGCTCGCCCAGGCCTATGCGGTGAAGGAGCGCTGGCGTGATGCGCTACCCCCATCTCAAAAGTCGGTGGAGCTGAGCGATAACCCCAATGAGGGCTATCTGCGCCTTCTGGTCGCGATCTATATCAATCTCGACCAATGGCGCAATGCCGTTCCGCTGCTTGAAACGATCATTTCGCAATTTCCGGGCAAGGACGAATATTGGCAGCAGCTCGCCGCTGGCTACCAGGAACTTGGTCGTGAAAAGGACGCTTACGCAGTTGTCGAACTGCGCTACCGGCTTGGCTTCCTGACCCGCAGCCGGGAATTCGTTGTCCTCGCCGATCTCCACGCCTTCTATGGCTATCCTTACAAAGCCGCGAAGCTTCTTGAGACGGAGCTTGGGCGTGGCCGGGTCGAACAGACCGCTGAGAATTATGAGAAACTCGGGAATTACTGGCTTGCGGCACGGGAATATTCCAAAGCGCGCGCAGCTCTGATCGAAGCCAGCCAGCGCTCTAGCAGCGGACGCCTGGATTTCCAGATCGCCGGAACCTTTGCCCAGGACGAGGAATGGCGAAACGCGGAGCGGTATCTCCTGAGTGCTCTGCGCCGTGGTGGTCTGAACAACAGTCAACAGGGCAATGCCTGGCTGCTGCTTGGCCACTCCCGGAATAATCTGGGCAAGCGTCGTGCGGCGCTCGAAGCCTTCCGGCGGGCCGTACAGTATCCGCGGGCGCAGAGGGATGCGTCGGTCTGGATCAAATTCCTTGAGGACCAGTTCGAGATCGAGGCACAGAACGCGCTCGTCAACGCCATGCAGGCTGTGATTGACTTGGAAGACCGGGCGCGCACGGCGATCACGGATTTGGAATTGATCCGCGATGTGGCTCTTCAAGCCAAGGAAACGGCTGAGCGGGCCCGTGAGACCACCAGCGAGATTGCCCGGGATCGGGCCCTGGATGAGTATCAGATCCGGAATCGTGAAGCGACCAATCGCCTCCAGGATCAGCGGACCAATGCCGAGAACGAACGTGATGCAGCCCAGGAAGCGATCGCGACGGCGCGCGAGTTTGATCTGCCCAAGCGAGATCTTGATGAATTGCTGCGGCTCGAGACACTGATTGTGCAGCGGCTCAATCTCGTGACTGAGGCGGAAAACTATCTCCGCGAGGCAGCCACGATCGTCGAGGAGCTGACCGGAACGCGTCCGGCAACACCCATGGTGCCTGAAGAGCCCAATCGGATGATCCCTATGCCTGGTTCAGAAGAAGCCAAGCAGCAGCAAGAGGCTCTCGAGCAGCCCGCGACTGACGGTGATGTCACGGAAGCTGCGGATGGTGAAGACGGGGCCACGGGAGATGAGGCTGAAGAGGCAGACCCGCCTCAGAATTGAGTATTTTCACCAACGGACGTGCCTGAAAGCGATATGAAGAAGCGGCCTGGATCTATGAAGATCCAGGCCGCTTGTCTGCCACCTTCCGCAGTCAGTCAACGAACCATATCCCGGTTTTCCGCTTCAAAATCACGGCACGGGCGCGCGGGTTGCCCTTGGATCAGACGGATGCGGATCGTCTGGCGTCATCAAGCAGGTCCTGGGCAAGACCAACCGCAAAAGCGTAAACGCGCGCCGTTTCTTTCAGCCGGTCGAACCGCCCGGCCGCGCCGCCATGGCCCGCCTCCATATGGGTCCAGAGCAGGGTCAAGCCATCATCGGTCCGCCGTTCCCGGAGCCGGGCGACCCATTTTGCGGGCTCCCAATATGTCACGCGAGGGTCGGTGAGGCCGGCGGTGGCCAGGATGTGCGGATAGGATTTTTCTTCCACATTGTCGTAAGGGGAGTAGCTGGCGATGGTCTCGAAGGCGGTTTTGTCGGTGATCGGATTGCCCCATTCGGTCCATTCCGGCGGTGTCAGCGGCAGATCCGCATCGCAGATGGTCGTCAGTACATCGACAAAGGGTACTTCCGCGATGGCCCCGAGAAACAGGTCCGGCGCCAGATTGACGGCAGCGCCCACGAGCAGCCCGCCGGCGCTGCCCCCTTGCGCGATGATCCGCCCCCGGGCCGTCAGGCCGGCCTCAATAAGGCCCTCGCCTGCCCGGATGAAGTCAGTGAAACTGTTCATTTTGTTGGCAAGCTTACCATCCGTATACCAGTGATAGCCTTTGTCCATGCCGCCGCGAATATGGGCTATGGCGAACAGGAAGCCACGGTCAACAAGCGACAGGCGGCTCACGGAAAACCCGGCAGGGATCGTGATGCCGTAGCTGCCATAGCCGTAGAGCAGGGCTGGGGTCTCCGGCCCGGGAACATGGTTCTTGTGGTGAAGGATCGTAACCGGAATATCTTCCCCGTCGGCACTGCGCACCTGCAAGCGACGCGTCACATAATCGGCCGGGTCATGGCCGCTCGGCACTTCCTGCACCTTGCGAAGCTGGCGGTCGCCGGTCGCCATGTCCACATCAATGACCCGGGCAGGGGAGGTGGGCGAGGCATAGCGCAGGCGCAGCCGCGTGGTCTTGAACTCGTGCCCACCAATCAGGTCGAGGTCATAGGCTTCTTCGGGGAAGGCAATGGCTTCCCTGTCCTCCAGGCCGCCGGCACTGATCCGGGCAACGACGATCCGTGGCAGCCCGTCCACCCGTTCAAGCCATGCCACATGATGTTCGTAGACGGATAGAGCGAGGATGAGGCGTCCGCGTTCATGGGGGACAAGATCCTGCCATGCCTCCTCGCCTGGCGTGTCCACGGGTGCGGAGACGATTTTGAAATCCTCCGCATCACCCTGATTGGTCGTGATGAGCAGGCGGTCCCCATGGTGGCTCACATCATAGAGATGGCCCTCGCGGCGTGCGGCGATCAGGACGGCAGGCTGGCGCGGATCGGCGGCCGACAGCATACGGATTTCCGTGGAGTCATGGTCGCCGCTTTGGATGAAGATATAGGCTTGGCTCTCGCTCTCATTCAAATGGACATAGAACCGGCTGTCCGTTTCCTCATAAAGGCAGACATCCGTATCAGGATCGCTGTGCAGCCGGTGGCACCAAACGCTGGAGGGCCTCAGATTGGCGTCCCGGCGGATATAGATGAGCTGGCTGGCATCGGCGCTCCATACAAAGTCCCCTGCCGTCTCGCTGAGCGTGTCGGGCAGGTCGGCGCCTGAGGTCAGGTCCCGGACCCGGATCTGGAAGAGTTCTGAGCCCTGAAGGTCAATGGCATAGGCGAGATAGCGATGGTCCGGGCTGTGCCCGGCGCCGGCAAGGTCGAAATAGCCATGGCCATCGGCTTGCGCCGCTTCGGCCATCTCGTCCCCATGGAGCAGGATTTCGGCCGCTTCGAGCCGTTGAGGATCGTCCATCAGGGCACCGATGTCATCCTGGCTGCCGTTTTTGCGGGCCGCGCGGACGAAAATCGGATGCTGGCCGCCGGTCTCGAAACGGGTCCAGTAGAGCCAGGGACCATCGGGATCCGGAACGCTGCTGTCATCTTCCTTGATGCGGCCCTTCATCTCCTGGAACAGTGTTTCCTTCAATGCTTCCACGGGTCCAAGGACTCGATCCGTATAGGCATTTTCCGCCTCCAAATGGCTGCGAATGTCGGGGCGCAGGCGTGAGGGGTCCTGCATCACGAACTGCCAGTCCTCGTCGCGCATCCAGTAATATTCGTCCCATCGCTTCCGGCCGTGGGCCTCCAGGGCGTGGTGCCTCTTCTCCGGGCGGGGTGCGGGGGCGTGAGTGGTCATGTTCGGTCCTTCAGATCGGTCCTGGTGGGCAGATCCCGTTGACGCATTGGGGTCTTGGGGCTGCCGGTGCAGTTTGGGCAGGGTGCTGCGCCGGGCCGGCCGGGCTATAAGGGGCGGCGTGACGGCTGGCCGACCGTAGCAACAGCACTCTGAACCAAGGGAGAACGCGATGCACAGGCATTTCAATGGCGCGGCTGCGGCAGCCGCTTTCACAGTATGGATAGCGTGCGCGCCCGCATCCGCCGAGCCGGTTTATGCGGTCGAGAGCGCAGCGCCCATGGAGGAGGGGCTTGGGCTGCGTCTGCCCTCTGGGTTCAAAGCCTCCATTTTTGCTGATTCTCTCGGCCGCGCGCGTCATGTGACAGTGGCACCCAATGGCGATGTCTATGTCAATTTGCGCTTGCTGGATGGGGACGGTCACGGCGTGGTCGCCCTGCGGGACACGGATGGCGACGGCAAGGCCGACATGGAGAAGCGGTTTTCCGACATTGCCGGCACGGGCATCGCGGTTCAGGGCGCCGCTCTTTATGTCAGTTCCGATGATGCCGTGTATCGATACGATCGGCCCGCAGGCACGCTGGTGCCGGAGGGCGATCCGGTGCTCATCGTGTCCGGCTTTCCCAAGCAGCGCGCCCATGCGGCCAAGCCCATCACCTTTGACGGCAAAGGTCATCTCTTCGTCGAGATTGGCGTTCCATCGAATGCCTGCCAGTCGGCCATTCGCACGGCCGGGTCCCCGGGGCGCAAGCCTTGCGATGAGCTCGACCGCGCTGGCATCTGGCGCTTCGATGCCGAAACGCCGGGCCAAGATCAGATCAAAGATGGCACCCAGGTCGTGCGCGGCATTCGCCATGCGGTGGCCATCGACTGGAGTGGGCCGGCGCAGGCCTTGTTCTTCGTCCAGCATGGCCGGGACCAGCTCAACAGCCTTTGGCCCGAGCATTTCGACGAAGAAGACAATGCTGAGATGCCGGCGGAGGAGTTTCACATCGTCGAAGGCGATCGCGAATATGGCTGGCCTTACACCTTTTTCGATCCGCGGGCGCGGGTGCGCCTCGTGGCTCCGGAATATGGCGGTGATGGCGAACAAAGGGCCGAAGAGGGCCGTTATCCTAACCCGCTGATCGGGTTCCCGGCCCATTGGGCGCCCAATGATCTTTTGTTCCACAGCGGCAAGGGCCTGCCTGAAGGCATGGCCGGGGGGGCATTCATCGCTTTTCACGGCTCCTGGAACCGGGCGCCTCGTCCCCAAGGCGGTTATCAGGTTGTGTTTGCCCCGGTTGGTGCCGATCATCGGCCGACGGGTGACTGGGCGAGCTTTGCGGACGGTTTTGCGAATGAGGATCCGCTGAAGAGCCCCCGTGATGCGGTCTATCGTCCAACGGGTCTTGCCGAGGGGCCGGACGGCGCGCTCTACATTTCCGATTCGGTGAAGGGTCGGATCTGGAAGGTGACCTATGGGGGTTAAGGCCCTGCTTTGCTCGCTCGTGTCCCTCGCCCTTTCGACTGGGGTGGGGGCTACTGGGGTGGGGGCTATGGGAGTGGGAGCCGCGGCAATGGCCGAGCCGCAGACCGGTGAGGCGCTTTATGCGGAGCACTGTCTCACCTGTCACCAGGCCGATGGGGGCGGTGTGCCCATGATGCAGCCGCCGCTCACCGGCAGTGCGATCGTCACGGGCCCGCCGGAGCTGCTCATTCGCTGGACGTTGATGGGCACGCCGGACCCTGACGCACCGGGTTTGTGGGCCAATGCCATGCCCGGTTTCGCGGGGCTCAGCGACGCGGAGATCGCAGCCATCCTCACCTTCGTCAGGCAGGGCCTGGCGCATCCTAAGGGGACCGGGCCATTGTCACCGGTGACGGCTGGCCAAGTGGCTGGCGCGCGCCGGGACCCTTAACCCGATCACGATTTGCGGTGGATGTTCGGTAGGGATTGTCTCCAGGCGGCTTTTCGGCCTAAATGTTAATGAATTATTGAAGCTGCCCTACCGGCGTTCGGGCTGATGACCGGTAATAATGGAGGCAGCGAAGAAGCGGAGGACCGGGCCGGTCTTCCGTCTTTCTTTTTGGGGAATTCCGGGCCTGGTGGATGGTGGGCCGAACGGATCTTGGGGAGGCGACGATGCAGACTTTTGACCATGATGACGTTCATGGACACGAGGATGATGATCACAGCCATGACGATCACGGCCATGATGATCACGGCCATGACCACGACCACGGTGACTATGGTCTGCCAATCAATCCACTGTCCTCGCATTACTTTACCGGGCTGCACATCCATGGCGCCGATGAGGTCATTGATCCGGCCAACCTTGTGCTCGACCCCTCCGTTGATCGGTTCGACATCGCAGTGACGAATGGTGACGGTCTTTCCTTGCTGTCACCGCCTCAGTCGCTTGTGGATCTGAACATCACGACCATCAACAATGCCGGCGAAGAGTTCGAAGACCTGCTTCCCGTGGTGGAAGACCTCACTGAAGCCGCTGTCGCCACCTGGACACAGTTCATCCAGGGCGTGGAGGGCGCCGAGCTCGATATCGAAGTGACCGTGGTGAGTCTTGGCGGAAACGCCGTGGCCTCTGCAGGGTTCGGTCTGCCCTTCAGCCTTGACGAGAATGGCAATACCGTTTTCGAAGGCGAATTCGATGAGGACGGCACCTTCTTCATTGACCCGGTGCCCTTGATTGAGCTGACCACCGGTCGCGATGCCAATGGCGATGTGCCGGACATCTTCGTCAACGTGAACATAGATTTCCTCACCTCACCGGCTGCTTTTGTCGACACGGATCCCAACCGGGTGCTGCCGGAGGGCGCGCTTGATTTTGTGTCCGTGCTTTCCCACGAAATCGGTCATGGTCTGGGCTTTGTAAGCATCAGAGAAGCGGGCGAAGAGGAACTCCCGATCTTCTTCATTCCTGGCGTTGGCGTCGCGCCGCTTGGCTTCACCGTCGATCGCAACATTCTGATCAATGAGGAAGTCCAGCCCTTCCTCGAAGGCGATGCCTTTGTGGGTGCCTTCGGCGACATCACACCCCTTGAGTTCGTGACGGGTCCGGGCAGTGACATTTCGCATTTTGCCGGCAATGCGAGCCTTGATCCCCGGGATCTGGACCTCGCGATCGCCCTCATGAACCCCTTCGTGATCCCCGGCGACATTGTAACAATCGGGCGTTCGGATCTCGCCGTGTTCGAAGATCTCGGTTTCGATGTGGTTATCCCGGATGATCTGCCCGCCAGCAATGTTTTCGATCCTTTTGCCGAATTCCTGCCGGATACATTCGTGGCTGATGGAACGACGCTGACGACCACAAGCGCGGTCGTGCCAGTCGCCGTCGAAGGACCGTTCTTCACCTTCATCGCATCCGGCGTGGGTTACGAAGTGATCGGTGCTTCGGAGGCGGATGGTTTTGGTCGGGCCATTTTCACGCCGCCGGCCAATCTGCCCGCGGGCGAGCCTTTCAATCCGATCGTGCCGGTCGAAGTCTCCTTCGAAAGCCTGTTTGGCACCAATGTCTTCGAGACTGATCCGAGCCTCCTGCCGCCTGATTTCGAAGTCCGCCTGTTCAACCCGACTCAGGCCGTGCTGCCCAATGGCATGCAGGAACAGTTTTTCGAAGTGGCGCTCGATTTTGTGGCCGGCACCACCGGTGATGATTCCATCACCGTTGAAGAGGGCGACCCCGCGGTGTTCGCAGGCTCCGGCGACGATGTTGTTATCGGCAGCAATGGCGACGACGTCATCAGCGGCGGTGACGGCAGCGATAATATTTTCGGCGTGTCCGGAAATGATGAACTGAATGGCGGGGCGGGGGACGATGTCGTCACCGGCGGCGCCGGCGCTGATACCATCCTGGACGGTGCCGGTGACGACCTCGTGGAAGCGGGCTCTGGCGACGACATCATCATTTCCGGCACCGGCGATGACATTCTGGACGGCGGAAGCGGCAACGACACTCTGGATCTGTCCGCGGCGACCACCGGCGTCTTTGTTGATCTCGACGTCAACAGTTCCGACACGACGGGTACGCCGAGCACGGAAGGCACGGCTGGCGGTGAACTGGGCAATGACCTGCTGATCGAAATCGAGAATGTGATCGGTGGAACCGGCGGGGACGTCCTGTTCGGTAATAACGGGTCCAACCGCATCTATGGTAATGCCGGCGACGATACCATCCACGGCTTTGGCGGCGCGGACTTCCTGGACGGCGGTGAGGGCTTTGACCTCGCCCTGTTTGCTGCCGCCGGCGCCGGCGTGGTGGCTGACCTGGCGGCTGGCACGGCTGGCCCCAACACGCTGGTCAATTTCGAGGCCCTGGGCGGTTCCGCCGTCGGCTCCGACATTCTGCTCGGTGATGCGGGCGACAATGATCTGATCGGCGGCGGCGGTGATGACACCCTCAATGGCCGGATGGGCGATGACATCCTGATCGGGGACAGCGGCGTCGACACCTATGTGCTGGATCGCGATTTCGGCACCGAGACAATCTTCATTGATGCCGCCGAAGATCGCCTGGACATTCGGGCCGTTGCGGCCGATGCGGTGCTGATCAGCGCGGCTCTCGAAGACGGTGTTCTGGACACCGCTGATGACGTGCTCCTCGATCTCCAGGGGCTGATCGCGCCGGCCTTCGATAACTCCAGCGCCTTGCTGGTGGGGTCGAGCACAGCGTTCCTGGTGGACACCAAGTCGATCTCGGCTGACCAGGTGGACCTGACGCCGATCTTCGATCCAGTCTCCTACTGGCCGTCCACGGATGATGCCGGTGATGCGCTCACTGATGTCGTCAGCGGCTTTAACGGGGTGCTGAATGGTGCGGAGTTCACGGAAGACGGCGCCGTTGGTGCAGGCATCGAATTTGATGGCTTCCGGGACCACGTCATTGTTGAACACACGGACGCGTTCGAGCTTGACGATGGCGCCATCAGCGTCTGGTTCAACTCCGACATCGAGTTCGGCAAGACCCAGGCGATCGTCTCCAAGGACTTCACCTTCTTTGGCGATGGCGGACACTTCAATCTGCAGGTCAATGCGGACAACTCGGTGACCGTCCGTGTGCAGAGCACTGAAGAGAGTTTTGAGATCACTGGCGGCTTTGCTGAAGCCGGCGAATTCAACCACGCCGTGGTGAATTTCGGGGCCGATACGGGACTGCAACTCTTCGTGAATGGCGAGATGGTCGGCAGCAGCGCGTTCTTCGGTGGCCTGACGGGCAACACGGAAGACTTTGTGTTCGGCGCCAGCGGCAAGAGCCTTGGCTTCACGCCGACCTCCGGCCTCATCCAGTTCTTCGATGGCGTCATCGACGAGTTTGCCCTGTTCGACACGGCCCTGTCGGCCGGCGAGGTGGAGCTGGTGTTCGACACCGGCGCGGCAGGCGAGACTCTGGCCGTCGATGGGGACAGCCTCGAATTCGTCTAATCCTGGCGCGCCTTCGGCTGCGTTATACGACTGTGGAACGGCCCTGCACTCCTTTGCAGGGCCGTTTTTTTGTCCGGCACCGGACGCTTTGTTCCCGAAGCGCGGGGGCAGGTGTTCCCCAGGGCGGCTTATGGCTGACCGGCAACCTGGCGCAGGCCATCAACGGCCAGGTCAATCATCGGGTCGGCGTCCGTCTCATGGAACACAGCGTAAATGGGGGTGTGATAAACGGGCGCGTCTTCCACCCGGAACAGCTCGCCTGCTGCAATTTGGGCCGCGACCACCGGTTCGGGGAAATAGCCGGACCCGCCTTCCGCCAGGACATAATCCAAGGCGAATGAGCCAAGATTGGTCTGAATGCCGGGCAGGGCCGTGTCCGGGAATTGCGCCAAGTGGAATTTGTAGAATGCCGGTCCCCAATCGACAAAAACATAGTCCGCCTCCTTCGGAACACCGCATGCAGGCCAGGGCCTTTCATTCCGTGTCGAGACGAGCACAAGAGACTCATCGAACAGCCATTCGATCTTGAAGCCCCGCATCTGCTGGGGATCGAACATGACACCAATATCGAGCATGCCGTCGCCGAGCAGCTGCATCAGCCGGTCACTGTCATGGGCTTCCGTCCGCACGGCAAAGCCGGGGCCTTGATCGCGCATCCAGCCCAGCCAGCGCACCAGGAAATGTCGCCACAGGGAGTAGTGTCCCCCCAGGCGGATCTGGCCTTCAAACCCGTCCGGCAGGGCGACATCCAGCATGGCCTGGTCCCAAACCTGGCGCATGGTCTGGGCGTAGCGGTGAAATTTGTGTCCTGCGGCGGTCAGTCGGGCCCCGCCGCGCCCGCGCGCGAAGAGCCGGCAGCCGAGCTGCGTTTCCAGGGTCTGAATGCGCAGGCTCACGGCCGCTTGCGAAATGCTGAGCCGGTCCGCTGCCCGGCCGAAACTGCCGCTCGCCACCACTTCGAGAAAAGTGCGCGACAGCAGCGTATCGCTGGCGGCCCCGGGCCCACGCCCGCCGGTCTTTGCCGGTGCGCCCGGCTGCGGATCGTCAATGGCGTTCTGTTCCATAAGCGTTTCTGTCATGTCCATCAGGCTTTCTCAAGTAACTCTAATATCAAAAAGACTGCCATGAGCGAACCCAATGCTTGACCAGCTCGCGTGACTAAACTATTAGTTATGCTCATGATATACGATTTGTGATGAGATTCTTTAGGGGTGGGGTGTATGACCTTTCAACCGTCAACGGCGCAGGCCGAGCGCGCGATTTTTTCGGATATCGCCAACCGCATGGTCCCCCTTGACCGTCTCGATGCGGAACGGGACACCCTGGCCCAGCGCTATGCAGCGGCCGACCCCTATCCCCATATTGTCCTGGACGATTTTTTCGATCCCCGAACCCTTGATTGGGTACAAGACGATTTTCCGAAGGACGGAGACAGGGACTGGATTCGTTGGGATACGGAAAATGAGATCAAGCAGACATCGCGGGGCATTTCCAGCCTGTCCCCGGCGACACAGCTTCTATTTTTGCAGCTATGCTCCGAACCGTTCATGAAACGCCTGGAGGCGATCACGGGCGTCGAGGGATTGGTTTGGGATCCGATGTTTTGCGGCGCCGGTCTCCATGAGTCCTTCCGGGGCGGCTGGTTGAACATGCATGCCGATTGGACGGGGCATCCGGAATTGCCGCTCGTCCGTAGGCTGAACCTCATCATTTACCTGAATCGGGAGTGGGAGACGGCCTGGAACGGGGCTCTCACCCTGAGCGATCCGGATGGTGTGCGCCCTGACGCCCGTGTGGAACCACTTTTTAACCGGGCCGTTCTTTTTCCGACAACGGATCGGACCTTGCACGGCTTCCCCGAGCCGATTCAGTGCCCGGTCGACCGTTCACGGCGGTCAATCTCGGTTTACTATTGGAGTGCGGATCCTGAAGCGCTTGGCGATGCCACCTATATCAAGTGGTTGCCGTCAAATGGTGACACACGGCTGCGGGCGTTCCTGCGTTCCTTTGCGCCGCCGGTGCTCCTGCGGGCCGCGGCGCGTTTGCGGGCTGGCTAAGATGCAGGTGGGCCAAGGTGCAGGTGTGCCAAGGTCCAAGTCGGCTAAGGCCCATGTCGGTTAAGGTGCGGGCCGGCTAAGCTGCGGGCCGGCTAAGCTGCGGGCCGGCACGGGCGGCCGGGAATAAACCAGCAGGCATTGATCCAGACCCACCGTCATTGCGGGCGTAGCGAACCAATCCAGGGCCGTGCATACGCCATACGTGTCTCCGGATTGATACGCTACGCCCACAATGAGGCGCGTGAGAGCGATGCTCAACAGCCCTTGCGATTGGTTCCCACTGATGCGGTTCGCTCACGTGGTTCCGGATTGTCCCGGGCCAGAGATTTCTGCTTTCTGGCCGCTGCGCATGTCGATCCAAACGAGCATCACATACACCGCACCCAGAGCAAAGACCGATGCGCCTAGTCCGAGCAGGAATTCGCCTTGGGTTTTCTCGATGTCGAGCACAATGAACTTGCGCACCGCAGCCAGAATGGCGATCAGCACAATTGTCCGAACCTGGATGAAACCGTGAACGCCTGTGGCGACCTGGGACAAAGAGTGATTGAACTCAAGGGCGATCAGTACCGTGAGGATCTGTTCGAAAATTCTCTGGAATTGTACATAGTCGAATTGGACAAGGCCCCTCGAATAGACGGCAAACAGGGAAATCGCCAGGTGGCCGGTGGCAATCAGGATAACGCCGATCACTCCCAGGCTGAGCACGAAAGCAACGCCGCGTTCGAAATAGGTATAATAGGTTCCGTCAAAGAACTGCCTCATCATGCTCAAGGTCCCCTCCAGATGGTGCCTCTATCGTCTGCCACGACGGGCAAGCGGTATTCAGGAGGCATGCCAGTCTTGTTCCTGCTGTGCCGATGGGGCCATAGTATCTTTCGTGATGTGGCAAAATGACGGTTTTCCACAGGTGGTGGACATGGTTCTGCTTTTCGACGTGTTTCTGATCGGACACATCATTATGGGTGCCTTCGGCCTTGTGGCGTTCTGGCTCCCTGTTCTGTCGCGAAAAGGGGGGCGCTTTCACCGGCGATGGGGCCGCTACTTCACCTACAGTATGCTCGGCACGGGCACCCTGGCCGCTGGCATGGGCCTGACCACTCTGGTGGCGCCGATGCCCACCCACCCCCATGTGCATGATCCGGACATTGCCAATCCGGAAACGATCCGCGGCCTGTTCGGCTGGATGATGGTTTATCTCGCCATTCTCACGGTGCATTTGGCCTGGCATTCGATCGAGACCGTCCGCCACAAGAAGAATCGGTTAGTGATCGTGACGCCAGTCACCGTGGGCTTGCAGTTTCTCGTCATGGGGCTCGCGGCCAATTGCGCCCTGCAGGGCATTATCCTGGGCCAGCCGATTATGATCGGCATTTCCTCCGTCGGTCTCGCGTCCGGCCCCCTTAATCTTTACTATATGTGGCGTGCCGCGCCGCCGGCCCACTCCTATCTGATGGAGCATGTGCGCACTGGGATTGGCGCCGGTGTGTCCGTCTACACCGCATTTCTGGCCTTCGGAGCCGTGCGGCTGATGCCCTCGGAGGCTTTCAATCCCATCATGTGGGCCGTGCCGACCGTGGTGGGGATCAGCATCATCCTGTATCATTTCCGCAAGATCATTATGGCCAGCCGCAAGGGATCTCCGGCGGCAGCATGAGGGTGGCGTCACATGGGAAGCTGGTTCGTCTTCATTGAGCTGATCGTCTTCTTCGGCCTGATCATCGGTTTTCTGGCCTTCGAACGCTATGGCCTGTGGCGGGACCAAAAGCGCCGCGAGGCGGAAAAAGCCAAGGATGAGGATCCGTCGGACACGACATCCTCGTAAACGATCTTGCTCGTCAACGCACTTCGATGTCCCAATTGAACAGCTTTGGCTCTCGCCCACGCCCATGCGTCGGCGCACTGGTTCCCCAATGCCGTGGCACCACGTTTCACCAAAGGGCCCGGGGCATACGGAAGGGGAGGAGCGTGCGCACCCAATGGGTGTCAAGGCGATCGCAGCACAGGCTCTCATGCATGGCCAGCACCGTCTCCCCCAAGACTTTGGTCTCGATCATGGAGCGTGAATAAAAAGGCGTGTCCTCAAGGGTGCGCCGCACCGCTACCCTCTGGCCTGGCTCGCTCCGGGTCCCCCGGGGCACGCGCCAGATGGCCGTGGGAGGCAGAGAAGCCTTGGTCGGCGGGTCGAAATGCTCGACAGCCCCGCTGCGATCAAAGCGCAAGGCAAGGTCGCGATCCGTGCCATCCTTACACGTCACATCATAAAGGACGGTGGCACCGCCATCCACATCGGCGCGGGACCAGGTCCAATAGTCAAAGCCGTCCGCGATTGGCTCATCGCCAATATTGGTGTCGAAATAGCCGGACCCGCTCCAGGACAAAGCCGGCGCGCTCAAATCGACTTCGACCCGGGCCCGGGGCGCGAGGGGCGACCAGCGATGGCGTCCAAACCCGTCAATGGCAAAGGTTTCCCGGGCCAGAACCTCCGGGTGCAGCCGCACTTCCCCCTTGATGGGCAGGGGCACAGGCGCGCCCGTCTCATCAATCCGCACCGTTAGGGTTTGACCGTCCCAAGTCACGTCGCTGGGCCCAATGGTCAGATAGTCGGCCCCATTATCGAGGGCGCCGCGGCCCCGCTCCGTCATGCACCAGCGTCCCCCGGGGCTGTACAGGGCCACATTGAGGGCGCAGTGGTCCCGCGGGTCTTGCCGTCCGGCCCAGACATAATAGGGAGAAAAGACGCTGCCGATAAAGGCGATGATGGTGATGCCGTGGCGTCCATCCGCACTCAGACCATCGAGATACCACCAGACATAACCACCCGGCGTCACCGTGACGTCGAAGCGAGGTCCTCCAGCAGGGTGTGCGCCGCAATCCGCCCCGAGAGCGCCGCCATGGGCACCCCCGCTGAGGGATGGGTGCTGCCCCCCGCCACGTAAAGGCCCGGCAGGCGCGTCTGGGCTGTCGGGCGTAGGAATGGCGCCCTCCACCCGTGGGAGGCCCGGCCGTAAAGCGCGCCCCCCGTCGCCGGAAACATCTGGTTGAAGACCTGCGGTGTCGTCCTCACCGTGTTTTGTTCCGTCCGGTGAATGCGCAGGCCGCACTGTTCCAGCCGTTTGAAGGTTTGACGTTCGCATGCGTCGATCTCCGCTTGGCTCAGGGGGCGCCGGTCGGCCGTGGCTGGCGCGTTGACGAGAACGAACAGGCGTTCGGCCTCGCCCGGTCGTGCCAAATCGCTATCACCGCGGTCTTGGGCGCAGACATAGACCGTTGGGTCTGTCGGCAGGCGACCATGTCCGAACAGGTCCACAAATTCCGCCGGGTAATCATCCGAGAAGAACACATTATGGCGCAGGAGCGGGAAACCCTCAGCCTCGGCCGTAATGCTCCAGGTCACGGCCGACAGGGACCGGTCCTGGGGCGGAACCGGCCGCGTGGCGCCGGTCACGGCAGGGCCGAAGCAGCCGGTGCCAAGGGCCGATGCATCCGCATTGACCAAAATAGACCTTGCCTCCAGGTGTTCACCACTGGCCAGGGTGACGGCACCGGCCCGGCCATTGACCTGCTCGATACCTGTCACCTCGGCCTCGCATCGCACCGTTGCGCCATGGCGCTGGGCCACCCGGGCCAGGGCCTGAGGGATGCTTTGCATACCCCCTTCGACAAGCCACACGCCCATTTGCTCCACATGGGCGATGAGCATCAGAGTTGCCGGCGCGGAAAAGGGCGAGGAGCCATTATAGGTGGAATAGCGGCCAAAGAGCTGGCGCAGGCGTGGATCCGAAAAGAAGGCACCGAGGGCGCCCCAAAGCTTGGTGTAGGGCTGCAGGTGCCACAGGTCACCCATGGCATTCAGGCCCCGCTGGCGGATGGGGCCGAACATGGTGGGTTTTTTTGCCCGCAGAAAGGGCTCTTCCAGGGTACGGAACATGCGCTCGGCGCATTTGCAAAAATCAAGATAGCCCTGGCCATCGCGCGGGCCCGCGAAGGCTGATATGGCGTCTGCGGACTGGTTGATGTCGGCATATAGGTCGAGGCCGTCATTACCCTGCCAGGCATGCCGTGCCAGAATCTCCACCGGTTCAAGGGTCAGTTCCGTCTCCAGCGTTGCGCCGGCTTCGGTAAAGACTTCCTCAAAGATGGGCCGCATGGTGAACACCGTGGGCCCGGAATCGATGGGCCGGCCCTCAACCTCGACCTGGCGAATCTTGCCGCCAGGGGCCTTGGCCTTTTCCAGCACCGTGACCGAAAGGCCTTTGGCGGCAAGGATTGCGGCGGCTGTCAGCCCGCCAATCCCGGCACCAACAATGATGACATGGTCCGTCCCCATGGCGTGTCGCATCCTCCCTTTCGACTCAGTGGCCTCTCGGCTCCACTGGTGAATTTGACAGAAGCATATTGAGTGTCCATTTTAATTGACAGTCTTGACTGACAAGGTAGATTGACACGTAACGTCGCGTAAACACGGGAAACAGTGAGGGGCGCCATGGATGGCTTGACACGGATTGACGCGGCCCTTGAGTCTGCGCTGGCGTATACAAGTGTCAAGGATGCACCGCCGAAGCTGGCTTCGGCTCTGCGCCATTCCGTGTTTCCCGGCGGTGCCCGGGTGCGCCCCCAGCTTTGTCTGGCCGTTGCGAAGGCCTGCGGTGATGATGAACCGGCCCTCGCCGATGCAGCCGCCTGCGCCGTGGAACTGCTGCATTGCGCCTCGCTGGTCCATGACGACCTTCCCTGTTTCGACAATGCCGATACGCGGCGCGGCCGCCCGTCCGTGCACTGTGCTTTTGGCGAGCCACTCGCGGTTTTGGCCGGCGATGGCCTGATCGTGCTGGCCTTTGAGACGCTGGCGCGTGCCGGAGTGGCGGCGCCGGCACGGCTTGTTCCCCTGCTTTTGACCATCGGCGGCGCGGTGGGCATGCCCTATGGCATTACAGCCGGCCAGGCCTGGGAAAGTGAGCCTCGGGTGTCCTTGGAGACCTATCAGCGGGCCAAGACTGGTGCGCTGTTCGTGGCCGCAACGGCCGCCGGCGCCGCCGCGGCGGGCCGGGATCCGGGGCCCTGGCGCTCAGTCGGCGCCTGGCTCGGTGAGGCCTATCAGGTGGCTGACGATATTCGGGACATGGCGGGCGAAGAGGACGAGTGCGGCAAGCCCATTGGCCAGGATGCCATTCACGGCCGCCCTAATGCTGTTGCTGATCTCGGCCTGGAAGGTGCCATCGCCCGGATGCGCGATCTGGTGGATCGGGCGGCGGCATCCATTCCGGCCTGCGCGGGATCCGATGCCCTGCGGGATCTCGTGATTTTGCAGGCCAAGCGGTTGGTGCCGAAGAAACTGGCCGCAAGCGCCGCATGACGGCCGACAAGTCCGATGCGCCGGTCACGAGGGTCGCGGCGGGGTCTGCGCCGGGGCAGGATCCTGGCCTGGGCGGTGGATTGGGGCTGCGCCTTACGCTCCTTGATGCCTGGCGCCGCTGGCGTGACCGTCTGCTGACGGATCAGCGCTTCGTGCGCTGGGCTTCGGGTTTCCCGCTGACGCGGCCTTTGGCGCGCCGCCGGGCCCGGTCCCTGTTCGATCTGTGTGCGGGCTTTGTCTATACGCAGGTTCTCACCGCCTGCATTCGCCTTGATCTTTTTTCCGTCCTCGCTGAAGGCCCATCAAATGTGGATGATCTGGCCTTGCGCCTGTCCATGCCGCGCGAGTCCATGGCCCGTCTGCTGAATGGCGCCCGATCCCTTGGCCTTGTGGAGCGGCGCGGGGCCGGACGCTTCGGCCTTGGTCCCCTGGGCGCGGCGGTGGTGGGCAATCCGGATGTGGTGGCCATGGTGCGCCATCATCAGATTCTTTACGCCGACCTCGCTGACCCGGTCGCTCTGCTCCGGTCTGCCCCGTTCACCGACGGGCCGCCGGATACGGGGCTTGCCCAGTTCTGGGGCTATGCCCGTGCCCAGGCGCCCGATGATCTGAGCGGCGATCGGGTGGCTGACTACAGCGCCTTGATGGCCGCTTCCCAGACTTTGATCGCCCAGGCGGTGCTCGATGCCTATCCCATTGGGCGGCATCGCTGCCTCATGGATGTCGGGGGCGGCGAGGGCGTGTTCGCCGCGGCCGCCGGCCATCGGGCGTCCAGCCTTCAGCTTGTGCTCGTCGATCTTCCGGCCGTTGCGGAACGGGCCCAAAAGCGGTTCGCCGACCAGGGGCTTGCCGACCGGGCGGATGCCGTGGGCCTCGACTTTTTCAACGATCCGCTCCCTGTCGGGGCCGATGTCATTTCCCTCGTGCGCATCATTCACGATCACGATGACGATGACGCCCTGGCGATTCTCAAAGCGGTGCGAGCCGCCTTGCCCGAGGGCGGGACCCTTCTGTTGGCCGAGCCCATGGCCGATACCCCCGGGGCCGAGCCCATCGGCGGCGCTTATTTCGAGTTCTATCTGCTCGCCATGGGGTCCGGGCGTCCGCGTTCGCCCAAAGAGCTCGAAGACCTGCTCACCGAAGCCGGTTTTTCCGGCATGCGCCATGTGCCCACGGCCATGCCCCTGTTCGCCCGCTTGCTGACGGCCCAATCGGTCACACGACTTCCGATTTAGTGTTCAATCTACTTGACACTTAGATCTGTCAAGTTAAGCTGACACTTGGCGGTGGACAGGGTCGTGCCGGTCCCGCTTTTTGAAATCTGAACGTGCAAACCCGCCCGAACACAGAGGTTGGGATGGAAACGCTTGCAGTTGTCCTTGAGGAGCCAGAGCGGCTCTCCCTCCGTTCCCTGGCGCTAGATGCGCCGGGCGATGAGGACGTGGTGGTGGACATGGAGTGGAGTGGAATCAGCACGGGCACGGAGCGTCTCCTTTGGTCCGGCAAGATGCCCCCCTTTCCAGGCATGGGTTACCCCCTGGTGCCCGGATACGAGTCGGTGGGCCGTGTGACCGCTGCCGGCCCCGGCTCGGGCCGCAGTGTGGGTGAGCGGGTCTTTGTTCCTGGAGCAAAGTGTTTCGGGGATGTTCGCGGTCTTTTCGGCGGTGCGGCCGCGCGCGTTGTGGTGCCCGGTGCTCGCGTCCTTCCCGTTGCGGATGATCTTGCGGAAGAGGGTGTGCTTTTGGCTCTGGCCGCCACAGCGCAGCATGTTTTGACCGATGGCACCGTGCCGGATCTGATCGTCGGCCATGGGGTCTTGGGTCGTCTTCTGGCGCGGCTGATTCTCGCCCATGGTGGCTCGGCGCCCACGGTCTGGGAACTGAACCCGGAGCGCGCCACGGGCGCAGCCGGCTATCCGGTCGTGAACCCGGATGACGATCCGCGGCGGGATTACTCCCATATCTGCGACATGAGCGGTTCTGCGGACATTCTCGACACAGTGATTGCCCGCCTCGCGCCTGGCGGCGAGATCATCCTTGCCGGCTTTTACAGCGAGCGTCTGTCCTTTTCCTTTCCTCCCGCCTTTATGCGCGAGGCGCGCCTGAAGGTGGCTGCGGAATGGAAAGCGCCGGATCTTGAAGCTGTACGGAGCGTTCTCTCATCAGGCGCATTGTCTTTGGGTGGTCTCATCACCCATCGCGTGGATGCCCAGAAGGCCGACGAGGCCTATCGCACTGCTTTTCAAGACCCGTCCTGTCTCAAAATGATCCTTGATTGGAGGGAATGCGCATGACCGTGTCCTATGACGAACCTGAGACTTCAAGTGCTCTGAATACTTTATCGGACAATCTGCGTGCGGAAGCCGCCATTGAGCCTGACCCTGTGTCCACTGAGCCAGTGACCAAGGAAACCCAGATCATTGCGATCTACGGCAAGGGCGGCATCGGCAAGAGCTTCACCCTGTCCAATCTCAGCTACATGATGGCCCAGCAGGGCAAGAAGGTCCTGTTGATTGGCTGTGACCCCAAAAGCGATACCACCTCGCTTCTGTTCGGCGGCAAAAGCTGCCCGACCATCATCGGGACGTCCACGAAGAAAAAGCTCGCGGGCGAAGATGTGAGCATCGGGGATGTCTGCTTCAAGCGTGATGGTGTGTATGCGATGGAACTGGGTGGGCCCGATGTGGGGCGTGGCTGCGGCGGCCGGGGCATCATCCATGGGTTTGAAACCCTGGAGAAGCTTGGTTTCCACGATTGGGACTTCGATTATGTCCTGCTCGATTTCCTTGGTGACGTGGTCTGTGGCGGTTTCGGTCTGCCCATCGCCCGGGACATGTGCCAGAAGGTGATCGTGGTCGGATCAAACGATCTCCAGTCCCTCTATGTGGCCAACAATGTGTGCTCCGCGGTCGAATATTTCCGCAAGCTCGGCGGCAATGTGGGCGTGGCCGGCATGGTCATCAACAAGGATGACGGCAC
>CAYUYV010000046.1:0-16311 GCA_964449455.1 uncultured Alphaproteobacteria bacterium
TCCGCAGACGGACGTGCCGGGACTTCTCATGCGGACTCCTGATCCACGACACTAGCGCCCTTTCACAGAAGTCCGGGTCATTGAAAGGGCTCTCACTCTTTGATTTATCGCATTTTCGAACCGCAAAACCGCACATACTTTTGCTGAAAACGCCCTAGCATGGGACAGCGGCATGGGTGGGTCACAAGGCCCATGTCGCCCGTGTCGATCCATTGGAGGACGTCCCATGATCCCCGCCCTGTTGAACCGCAGCCGCGCATTTCATCGTGCAGCCGTCAAGCTGGCCTTTGCGCTTTTTCTCTGTGTCGGGGTTGCCCCTATGGCGCCGGCACAGGCCGACCAAAGCGATACGGAACGGGCCGCCGTCTTGTCCGTCGCTGAGCGGCTGTTCGAGGCGATCAACCAACAAGATCCCATCTTGTGGGACGAGCTGGTTGCGGATGGGGGCGTCGTCATCCGGACCCAGCCGGACGGCATGGGGGGCTATCGTATCGATCGCATGATCACGGGCGACATGCGCGCCCGGCTCAAGCCGGGCCCTGAGCCCTATCGCGAGCGGTTTACGGCGGAACCAACTGTGCTCGTCCGCGGCGCAATCGCCGTTGTCTGGGGGGAATATGATTTCTGGATTGGCGACAGCTTTTCCCATTGCGGCGTGGACGCAATCGATCTTGTGAAAATCGACGGCCGCTGGATGGTGACCAATCTCATGTGGACCATGGAGCGTGAGGGATGCCCCACGGCACCCCCTGCCCCCTGACGGTCCAAACCCGTCAAACCGGGATCAGGCTCAGGACACGAAGCCTTTAAACTTGTCCTTGAAGCGGCTGACCCGGCCACCGCGGTCAAGCAGGGTCTGCTGGCCGCCGGTCCAGGCCGGATGGCTGGAGGGGTCAATGTCAAGTTGCAGGCTGTCGCCCGCCGAGCCATAGGTCGAGCGGGTCTGGAAGCTCGATCCGTCCGTCATCACCACCGTGATCATGTGGTAATCGGGGTGGGTGTCTTTTTTCATCTCAAGGATCCTCACGTGACCCGAGCCACGCGATCCATCATGGAATGGGCCGGGTGGTGTCCGGGCAGTCGCCGCCAGGGGCGTGAAATATCGGATAGCTGGGCAGGCCTTGGATATCACTGTCCGCACGCGCCGCGGCACCTTGATCTCCTGGCTTGGCAGGTCTTGCGGCAATCCCGCAGGCTGGCCATCTGCTCAACGAGCCGCAACTCATACTGTGTGGGCGCCTCCGCTTCAAGACACTCGGTGGAGCGAAATCGGTCCGGCGTCCCACAAGCGCTGACGCTGTGAGCGAAAGACCTGACGCTGTGAGCTTAAGAAAGAGGGAACACAGGGCATGACGGATGCATCGGCACAGCGCATGGCCGACAGCGCTGCACCAGCCGAGAGCGATCGCAGCGAATATTTTGAGGCCCAGCGCGCCGAGCTGGCCGAACGGCGCCCCAAGAACCGGGATCTGCGGCCCCTGCGCACGCTTATCCCCTATATAACGCGCTATCCGGCCATTCTCGCCGCCATCGGGATCTTTCTGGTCCTCGCCTCAGCCGCCAATTTGAGCATCCCGCTCGCCGTGCGACGCGTGATCGACCAGGGCTTTTCAACCGATAGCGCGGCCTCCATCGACTCGGCCTTCATCTTCATGTTGGTGGTTGCGACCGTGATGGGTCTTGCCGTGCCCTTGCGCTTTTACTTTGTCAGTTGGCTCGGAGAACGCGTGGTCGCGGATCTGCGCCGCGATGTCTACAGCCATGTGGTGAGCCTCAGCCCGTCCTTTTTCGAGTTCACCCGCACGGGCGAAGTCTTGTCGCGACTGACGGCGGACACGACCTTGATTCAGACAATTGTCGGCTCAAGCATTTCCATTGCTGCGCGCAGCGTCGTGTCGTTCGTGGGAAGCCTTGCGCTGCTCATTTGGACCAGTCCGGCTCTGGCGAGCCTTGTGCTTGTCTTGGCGCCCCTTGTTATCGTCCCGATCTTGCTGTTTGGGCGCATGGTGCGCCGGCTGTCCCGGGCCAGCCAGGATCGGCTCGCCAATACGAGTGCTGTGGCGGGGGAAAGCCTGAACGCCATTCAAACCGTCCAGGCCTTCACCCATGAGGATCGCGAGCGCACGCGTTACGCCAGTGCCGTGGAGCAGGCCTTCGCCATTGCCCTGCGCCGGAGCCGGTTCAACGCCATCCTGGCCGGCATGTCGATTATCCTGTCCTTTGCCAGCATTGTCGGCGTGTTGTGGGTTGGGGCCCGCGCCGTGATTGATGGCAGCATGAGCGGCGGGGAACTTGGCCAGTTCATGCTTTATGCGGCCCTCTTGGCCAATTCGATCGGCAGCCTGAGCGAGGTGTGGGGAGATCTCCAGCGGGCGGCGGGAGCGACGGAACGCTTGGTGGGTCTTCTCAAGGTGGAACCCGATATCAAGGCGCCGGATCAGCCCGCCCTCATGCCTGTGCCGGCGAAAGGGGATGTTTCTTTCGAGAATGTGCGCTTCAGCTATCCCACGCGGCCCGACACGCCGGCCCTTAATGGCTTTTCCCTGTCAATCGGTGCTGGGGAGACGGTGGCGCTGGTGGGCCCGTCCGGTGCTGGCAAGACCACGGTGTTCCAGCTCCTGCAGCGCTTTTACGACGTGCAGGGCGGGCGCGTCCTGGTGGATGGCTGTCCCGTCATGGGCGTGGATCCGAGGGATCTGCGCCGGCGCCTTGCCCTTGTCGCCCAGGACCCGGTGATCTTCGCCGATACGGCGCGGGAGAACATTCGCTATGGTCGCCCTGAGGCGGATGACGCGGCGGTGCGCGCCGCTGCCCGGGCGGCGGCCGCCGATGAATTCATCGAAGCCTTGCCCGAGGGCTATGACACCAATCTCGGGGAGCGCGGCGCCACCCTCTCCGGCGGACAACGCCAGCGGATCGCGATTGCCCGGGCGCTGTTGCGCGATGCTCCGATCCTCCTGCTCGATGAGGCCACCAGTGCCCTTGATGCAGAATCAGAACATCTCGTACAGCAAGCCCTGGAACGGGTTATGGAGGGGCGCACCACTTTGGTCATTGCGCATCGTCTCGCGACCGTGCAGAAGGCCGACCGCATTGTCGTCATGGATCGAGGGCATGTGGTGGCCCAGGGGCGCCACGCCGATCTGCTCCAGGAAGGCGGCCTTTATGCCCGTCTGGCCCAGCTCCAGTTCGGCACGCTGGAGGACGGGGTGCTGTTGGACACCGGGGCAGGCAAAAACGGCTCCGGCGGCACCGGCGCTGGAGAGAGCTGAGGAGGGAGCGAGCGGTGAAAGGCTGGCTGCGGATGACGGCGACCGGTGTGGGGATCGCCGTTTTGTCGGGCATGGCCTGGATCGCTGTGGACATGGCGATCCATGCCGGGGTGTTCCGCCATGTCTATTACACGGTCAATGAGGGGTGCCAGCCGGTAAAGGCGCCCCTTGGTGTTGAGGATGTGGCCATTGACCGGACCACTGGCTGGGTTTATCTCGCCGCGGCCGATCGGCAATGGGGCCAGGGGGCGGGTCTTTACGCCCTGCGCCTTGATGCGCCGGAAGAGGGGGTGTTCAGCCTCACCGGAGGCACGCCGGATGATCTGTATCCACGCGGTATCGGTCTGTGGGCGGACGAAGAAAGTGGTGAGAAGCGCCTGTTTTCTGTGACGCCAGCGCGCGAGGGGCGGACTGCCCGGGTCCACATCTTTGGCCTTAAAGATATTGGAAGCGAGGCCACGCGCCCCCGGCCAATCCTCACCCTGATCAAGACCATCGAGGATCCCCTGTTCCAGGATCCCCAGGATGTGGCCGCCACGGGGCTTGAGAGTTTCTATATCACGACCGGCCCCACGCACCGTGAGGGCAGCATGCTCCGGCGGCTTGAGATTTTGTTGCGCTGGAAGACCGGTTCTGTCGTGCATGTGGACGCCGACGCGGCCAAGCGTGTGGCCGAGGGTTTGACCTTTGCCAATGGCGTTGTCTTTGATCCCGATGAGGATCGTCTTTATGTGACAGAGACGACGGAAGGCAAATTGCGGATCTTTGGCCGGGCCGAAATGGATGGGAAGCTGACAGAAGAGGCGTCCATTTTTATTGGTCCAGGTCCTGACAATCTTGACTTGGACGGCGAGGGGCGTCTCTGGGTCGCCAGCCATCCAAAGCTTCTTGCCTTCGGGGTCCATGTGGGAGCCGGTGAGGGCGCGTCCCCGTCACTCGTTCAGCGGATCAAAAACGATACCTTTGAAGAGGCAAACTGGCCCACACGGACAGTCTATGCGGACAGGGGGCGGCAATTGTCAGGATCGAGTGCCGCCGCCTTTCACAATGGCCGCCTTGTCATCGGTTCCTTTTTCGAGCCGTATCTTTTGATTTGTGAGGGTGTGGAATGACTTTCAGGCGCGTTGCCACGGTGTTCGCCGTGCTGACCATCGCGGCATCGACCCTCCTTCTGACGGGCTGCCTGTCGGCCAGGCCCAGCCAGGCGGCGACCCTCATCGTCGAGCCGGGCGAGAGCATCCAGGCCGCAGTCAATCGCGCCAATGATGGGGATACGGTGTTGGTGCGCCCTGGCCGTTATCCGGAAAAGGTCACGGTGTGCCGCAAAAAGGGGCTCAAAATCGTGTCCGAGGCCCTCTATGGCGCGCGTCTCGAAGGGGATCGGAACCGCGAGATCGGCTTCCATGACTGCCGGTTCCGGCTGGGCAAATCCACCGCCGACGGAGCGCCTGGCACCTACATCAAGGGCTTTTGGATTGGCGATGGTCCGGGCTATGGCGAGCCGCAGGTGGGCCGCACAAATGACAGCACCATGCCCGTTCAGGGCATGCAGGTGATTGGCGCGGGCGAGGGCTGGGTGATCGACAGTGTCCGGATCGAGCGGGTCGCCAATGGCATCGTCCTGGGCGGCAATGGTGCGACGATCGTTGATACGGTGATCACCGATATCGAGCGGCGCAATGCCCATTTCCTGGTCGCCGCCGTCCCCGGACGGATTGATGCGCGGAACCCGAAAATCGAGGACATCACCATTTCCCGCGCCACCTTTACTGGCTGCAACACCCAGGACCTGATCGGCCGGCCGGCCCACACCAACTGCACCAAGATCCTCCAAGCCGCCAATGTCACGGTGGAGCATGTGGTGTCCGAGAACCATGTGGGCAGCGCCCTGTGGCTCGATTGGCGTGTTCAGAATTACGTGCTGCGCTTCAGCCGGTTCGCCGACCAGCGCATTCCCCGGACCCAGAAATGGATGGCGGCAGTTCAGATCGAGGGCAATCAGTCCTCAGATGAAGGGCCGGCGGATGACGTCTATGATGATGGTCAGATCTGCTTCAACCTGTTTGAGGACAATGAATTCGCCGACTTGCATGTGGCGGAAACGTCAAACCTGTCCATTTATCGCAACCGTTTTGGGCGGCGCAGCGGCATGACCATGTCGGTTCGCGATATGGGTTTTGACCGCCATGGCGCCTATCCCATGTCCTTTGTCGATGTGCGCGACAATGACCACACCAATGTATCTCGGGACGAGAACGAAAACCATGTGTTGACGGATGGTCTGCGGGGCAATCGTCTGCGCGGGACCACGGAGCGCAGCCGGCAAGAAGATCTTGCCGCTTGTGCTGCCCATGTGCGCCCTTCGGCCTATGGGCCCGATTGCATGGGCGCATTTTGCGGCCGCAACCAGAAAGCGGCGATGACGGCCTATGACCCGGGCGATTTCGATCCCATGCGACTTGACGGCGGCGAATGAGTCGCGCGGGGCGCCGTGAGCGAAATCAGACAAGAGCTGATGCCGTTTGAACGGACACACTGGCCCCTTTCACACAAGTCCGGGTCATTGAAAGGGCTCTAACTCTTTGATTTTTCGCGTTTTCGAACCGCAAAACCGCACACACTTTTGCTGAAAACACTCTAAGGCATCCGCTTTTGGCGCTTGGACAGTGCGGCCACCACGAGCAGCAAAATGCCCACTGCAATGGCCGCTGTGCTCAGGAGGTCTTGTCCGCGGGCGTTGTTTATGACACTGACGCCGCTGAGACCCCACACAATCGCTGCGGTGAAGACCAGCGAGCGGGCACGCCAGACTAAAAAGCCGGCGATGAGAGCCCACACGATCAGGATTGCCAAAGCCAGCTCCGCTCCCGAGAGGAAGGCGGGTTCCAGGCCCGAAAGGCGCAAGGCCAGGGAAAAGGCGACCGGTGAGGCGACAGTGATCCACCCTGCCAGCCCGAACAACGACGCCAGCGCCACATTGCGCGCGATACTCTGGGGCCCGGCTCGCCGAATGACGCCAATCGCCACAAAGAGCGGTGCGACAATGGCCAGGATGAGTCCGAAGCTAACCCAGCCGGGTCCGAACAGCGGCTGGTGGACTGCCCAGGCCGCATTGGCCAGGAAAGACAGGAATGCCAGCCAGCCGACCGGCCGGAAGAGGGGATCGGAGAGCTGTGCCGGCAAGGCGTGAAAGACGGCAAAGCCGATCGACCCGCCATAGAGCGCCAGCCAGATGACGAACACATAGCCGGCCGGTACCAGCAAAGTCTGAAATTCCCGGGACCGCTCGCCGATCGTCCGCTCAAAGCCCAACAGGTCCGGCGCGAAAGCGAAGGTCACTTGGGCGAGCGCGGCCGTAACCACCAGGGCGGCGCGCAAGATGTCCAGTGCGGTCATGCGATTTTCCATAAACCCCTCGTCGAAAACGATCTCATCGCCCACCTGGACATGTTATACGACGGACCACCGTGATGGCGCTCGACAAGATTTTGTGGGGCCACCGGACTTTGGGGGAGAAACGCCATGAATGCCATTCTGACGCCGATGCTCGCGCTTATCGTCTGGACTCTGATGATATGGCTTTTAATGTATGTCCGCCGGATTCCAGCCATCCAGGCTGCGGGCATGGAGCCCGATGAAGCCCGTCACCCGGGGGCGCTCAACGATTTGCCGAGTGGTGTCCGCGCCGCGGCCGACAACTACAATCACCTGCACGAGCAGCCGACGATTTTCTACGCTCTCGTCGTTTATAGCCATTTGACCGGCCTCGACAGCGGTCTGGCCGTTGCACTCGCCTGGGCCTATGTCGGATTGAGGATCCTGCACTCGTTGATCCAGGTGACAATCAACAAGGTGCTGTTGCGCTTCATGACCTTTGCGCTTGCGACGATTGTGCTCATGGTCCTCACGGCCCTGAACATCATCGCGCTCACCTGAATGACCGGCGAGAACGGGGGCGTGGCCCCCGTTTGGGCCTTAGCCTGAGCAGGTCTGCGCCAAGGCCGACATTAGATCGGGCCCTGGTCGAAACGGTCGTCCTGGAGATAATCGTCACTGAGCGGACTTTCCCGGCCGCCGCAGGTCACATAGCCCTGGTTCCAGCCGATACGGTAGGCTTCATCCGTGTTAAACAGGATCTTGTCGCGCTTCACGGTCTGTTTGAAACCGGCGAGGCGTTGATTGCCGGTGGCGCAGCCATCCGAATAACCGGTCTGGTAGCTTGCTGTATTGACGATGGCGGGATCGGTCCGGTTTGCGCAGGCGGAAAGCCCGGAAGCGGAGAGAACCAAGGCGAGGGCTGTGCCCGCTTTAAGGGGCGTGATCCCCGTCGCGCGGCCGGACATTGCGCAGCCACCCCCAATGCGGCCCCAGACCGCGCCAAACCGACTCATGGACTGTCCCTTCTTTATTCCGCTCATCCGCGTCTTTGCATTTGGTGGGCCAGATCCCACCCCCGTCACTCGGCCGATGCAATAGCGAAATCGCCACCGACCAAATCCTATCACGCAGCGACCGAAAATCTGCACCCCGAAACCACCGTGCCGCGATCGTCGGGCCCCGGTCCAGCCCATTCACGGCTCTTTCACCATAGGTGTGAAGAACTGAGCGGCGCGAGATGAGGGGCGGGACCGGGCGCGCTGGAGGCGGCGATGGCAGGACCAGGCAAAACGACAGCGGCCGTAGCGGCGGCCGAAACGGGACCGGCGGAGACGGTTTCACCCAACGCCGGCGGAGAGACTGCGAAACGGGATGACCGAAGCATGGGCGACACCCTGCTCACCCTTGCCACTATGGCCGGCCGGCGGCGAACGGAAGCCCAAGAAGCCCTTTTGGAGAAGATCGCCGGGCTTTTGGCCGATACGGAAACGCGCACCCCAAAGGAGCGTGCGCTCATTGACGATATTCTCGTGGGACTGGTTCGCGATGCCCAGATCGCCATCCGCAGCCGTCTTGCCGAGCAGATTTCCCATCTGGAAAAACCGCCGCCCCTTTTGCTGACGCTCCTCCTGGAAGACGATGCCGGCGTGGCTGGGGCCTTGATCCGCCGCTCCCCGGCCCTTGATGAGGACGATCTGACGGCGGCTTGCGGGCGCTCCCATGGCCACCGGCTTGCGGCGGCGGCGCGGCCCGGCATTGGAATGCCCGTCAGTGCCGCGCTGGTCGACCATGGGGAGGCCGATGTCACGCTGACGCTGCTGCGCAATGAGACCGCCCGCCTGTCCCAGGCCCTTTATGCCCGCATCATTGCGACTTTGGGCAAGGAGCCTGCGATTGCCGAAGCCCTGGCGACCCGCGAAGATCTTTCTGAGGCCCTGGCCCATGAGCTGTTCTGGTCGGTCGCCGGGCCATTACGGCGCCGGATTCTGGACCGCTTTGCCGTGCGGCCGGAAGATGTGGACCGGGTGCTCGATCAGCTTGTCGCGGAAGGCTATGCGGGGCTCAAGCCCGCTTTTGACGAGGTGGCCGTGTTGGGGCGGGACCGACTTGCTCGCTTTGGGCCTATATCGCGGAGTCTGGACTATTTGCGGGCCGGTAATCTGCCAGATTTTGCGAAGGACGTGGCCCGACGCTTGTCCATATCACCCCAGACTGTGCGCCGCGTGCTGGCTGACCCGGGCGGCGAGGCTGTCGCCGTGATCTGCAAGGCGCTCGATCTTGACCGCAGCCAGTTCACCTCGCTGTTCCTGCTTCTCGACTATCGCAGGCGCGCCGAGGCACGCCCTGTGGCCCAGGTCGACCGCATCTCCCGCCTCTTCACGGCGCTTGATCGGGAAAAGGCCATCGCGTCCATGCGCCTGTGGGATCGGGTCGAAATCGCCGGGCCCTGATTGCAGCCCCCTCAATCCCCACGATTGGGCATGAGACGCGTGCGTAACCAGCCGGCGAGACTGTTTTTTTGCAACGCGTAGCGATAGAGGCCCTCGGTCAGGCGATCCAGCCCCTGTGGATCAGCGTAAAGTTGAGAGCGTGAAACGGTTGCCCGATCCGGATCGAGGTGACGCAGCACGCGGGCCGGATTGCCAGCCGCGATGACATTATCCGGCACGACGCCCGCGACCACGGAGCCCGCACCGATGATGCTGTTGCGCCCAATTCGCGAGCCCTTGAGGACGAGGGCGCTGTCCCCGATCCAGGCATTTTCCCCGATCACCACCGGCAGGCTGCGTCCTGGCGAATCCAAGCGATTGTAAAGATCATGCCAGTCGGAATCGCTGATCAGGACCCCGGAGGCCAGCATGACCGCTTCGTGCAATTCGACGGAGCGGGCTGCCTGGATACGCACGCCGGGGCCGATCAGGCAGCAATCTCCAATGCGGATGCACCCTTGGGCCGGCTCGCCCTGCCATGTGGTGTAGCGCCATGTGGTGAAGCGGATCGGACCGTCGCTCGCCGCGCGCAGCTCCACATGCTGTCCCATGTGGACGCTCGCGCCGAAGACATGGACCTTCCAGGGCTTTGTGACCGCGCAGCCATCGCCCACACTGTCGAATGCGGGATAGAGGAAATGGCGGGTGTGCCAGCTTTCATAAGCTGTCATGGCTTGGCGCAGCCAGAATGGGCGATGGTCATGGCGCATGGGTGGAAACACTCCCGGAGACACTCTGTCGACCATGCGCCAACGACACCGCGATTGCGCCGGCAGGGCCTCCGCATGGGATTTAAGGGTGGGCGCGAAAAGCCCTTTCAGTGGGCGTCCGCATTTGGCACCTTTCGGATGGGATTTGAAGTGGGGGTGGAACGCCGATGCTGTTGGCCGTGATCTCAGGCTTTATACTTGCGCTGTTCGCGCCGACCGTGCGCCTTGTCGCAGGCCATCGGGTTGGCTGGATCCTGGCTGCTTTGCCGGCCGGATTGTTCGTCTATTTCGCGCAATATCTCAACACGATCGGCCATGGGGACGCGGTTCGTGAAAGCACGCCCTGGGTTCCGGCCCTTGGTGGCATCAATCTGTCCTTCTCCCTTGATGGGCTCAGCTTGCTGTTTGCCCTGCTGATCACCGGGATCGGGACCTTCATCGTCCTTTATGCGGCGGCTTACCTGAAAGGCCATGACCATCTGGGCCGGTTCCTGGCCTTTTTGCTCGCCTTTATGGCCTCGATGCTGGGCCTGGTGCTTGCCGACAATGTCATCACCTTCTTTGTCTTCTGGGAGATGACCTCGATCACGTCGTTTCTGTTGATCGGGTTCAGCCATTCCAAGGCCGCATCGCGCCGTGCCGCTGTGCAGGCACTGGTGGTCACGGGAGGTGGTGGTCTGGTGATGCTGGCGGGCCTCCTTGTGATGGCCAGCATCGGCGGCAGCCTGGAATTCTCGGTTCTTCTCGCGCAAGGGGACCTCTATCGCGAGCATTCCGCCTATGTGCCCCTGCTCGTGTTGCTGCTGGCCGGGGCGTTTACCAAATCGGCCCAGGTGCCCTTCCATTTCTGGTTGCCAAACGCCATGGAAGCGCCGACGCCGGTCAGCGCCTATCTCCATTCCGCGACCATGGTGAAGGCTGGCGTTTATCTTATGGCGCGCATCCACCCGGCTATGGGGGATACCGCGCTGTGGGAGACGGTGCTGACGACCTTTGGCGGCGCCACATTCCTCGCCGGTACCCTGCTCGCCATCCGCCAGACCGATCTCAAACTCATTCTCGCCTACACCACTGTCGCCAGCCTTGGTCTTTTGACCATGCTGCTGGGGGTTGGAAGCGAATATGCGGTTACGGCGGCCATGACCTATCTGTTCGCCCACTCCCTCTTCAAGGGAGCGCTGTTTATGGTGGCCGGCAGTGTTGACCACGGGACGGGCACGCGGGATGCGACAGTTCTCAGCGGGATCGGCCGGGCCATGCCGATTACGGCGGCGGCGGGGGCGCTTGCCGTGCTGTCCATGGCCGGCGTGCCGCCCTTTGTCGGCTTTCTGGCCAAGGAAGTGATCTACAAAGGCACCGTTGCCGCCGATGCCGCGGTGCTGGTGACTGCGGTGGCCGTGATCGGCAATATCCTGATGGGGGCAGCGGGCGGACTTGCCGGTGTACGTCCCTTTATCGGGCGCCGGCAGCCGACGCCGAAAGAGCCCCATGAGGGGTCACCGTCCATTTGGCTTGGGGCTCTTGTGCTCGCGCTGCTCGGCATTGTCAGCATTGTCGATCTGCATTGGACCAGCGTTCACATCGTCGGCCCCGCTGTCGCTGCGGTCTATCCGAATGCCCACAAGGTGGATCTGCATTTGTGGGCGGGCGTGAATTTGCCCCTCGTTCTGAGCATCATCACCCTGGCCGGCGCTTTGGCGGTCTATCTGGCGGGCTCAACCATCCGAAGTGTGCTGATCTCCGCATCCGCCCATTTGTGGGGACCGGATCGGGGATATGACCAGGCCCTTGCGGGCCTGCGAGCCCTCGCATCGGCCCTTATTGGCGTTCTCCAGAGCGGGCGTTTGAGCGCTTATACGGCCATTACGTTCACGGTTCTCGCCGTGACCCTGGCCATTCCTGTTTTTTCCGGCATGCCCCTGCGCTTTGCCCTTGATGGCACGCCCGATTTTTATGTGATCGGCGTCACGGCCCTTGCAGCTGTCGGTGGGATTGCGGTCATGCTGCTGCGCCAGCGTCTGCTTGCGGTGATCGCCGCCGGTTTGGTGGGCGCCACCATCAGCCTTATCTTCCTGCTCTTTGGCGCGCCCGATCTTGCCTTCACCCAGTTCATGGTGGAGATCTTGTCGGTGGTCATTCTGACCCTCGTGGTCCTCCACCTGCCCGTCGACGTCCATGACATCCGCACCTGGACCTCGCGCCTGCGCGATGGCACCATTGCCGGGTCGATTGGTCTGTTCTTTACCCTGATCCTTCTGGCAATTACGGCGCAGCCGCTCGATCTGCGTCTCTCGGACTATTTCGCTGAGGCGTCATATTACGCCGCCTATGGGCGCAATGTGGTCAATGTGATCCTTGTGGACTTCAGGGCCCTCGACACATTCGGTGAGATTTCTGTGGTGATGGTGGCCGGTATTTCCGCCCTGGCGCTCATGGGGGCAGGCCTGCGCCTGCGCCGGCGGGGCAGCCGGGGATCGGAAGACGAGGCCGCAGGGGAAGGAGGCACCCGATGACATCCCTGATCCTGCGCACGATCATGCCGCTGATTGTCAGCCTGACCATGGTTTTTTCCATGTTCGTGCTGTTCCGGGGCCATAACGAGCCCGGAGGCGGCTTCATTGGCGGGCTGATCGCCGCGTCCGCGCTTGCCCTTTACATGATTTCGGACGGGCCGGCCGCGGTGCGCCGGGCCCTTTGGGTCCATCCCTTGTCCTTTGCCGGGCTTGGTCTTGCCATTGCAGGGGCGAGCGGGTTCATCTCCCTGCTGACGGGGGACCCGTTCCTGACCGGCAAATGGTACATTCCGGACATGGATCCCTCGCTGAAATATTTTGCGACACCGGTCCTGTTTGACATTGGGGTTTGGCTTGTCGTGGTGGGCACCATCACGGCCTTTGCGCTTGAACTTGAGGAGGTGGACTGATGGAACCGATCCTCTCCCTTCTCGTGGGTGTGCTGATTGGTGTCGGCATTTACATGATGATGTCGGGTTCATTCGTGCGCATCGTGCTCGGCATCTTGATGCTCAGCAATGGCGCCAATCTGCTGATTTTCACGGCGGGCCGGTTGACCCGTGACGTGCCGCCCATCATTCCGGGTGACAAAAAGACTCTCGCCGCCGCGGCTGCCAACTCCTTGCCCCAGGCCCTGATCCTGACGGCGATCGTGATCAGCTTTTCGCTCTTTGCTTTCATCCTTGTGCTGGCTTTCCGGTCTTACCGGGAGATGGGGACGGTTGAGACCTCTGACATGAGGATCGCCGAGCCAAGGCAGACGCCGCCGGATGGGGATGACCTCTATGCTGCCGGTTCGAGGAGATGACCCGACCATGACGATCTATCTCGAATGGCTCGTGGTCCTGCCACTGGCCCTGCCGCTGATCGGGGCCGGACTATGCGCCGCTGCCTGGGGCCGTCCCCTGGTGCACACGGTCATTGCCGGTCTGACCCTGCTCGGCCTGACCGTGAATGCGGTCGCGCTCTTCCTCATTGTCTGGGACAATGGTCCGGTGACCATGACCATGGGAGATTGGGTGCCGCCCTTCGGCATCACCTTTATCGCCGATGCCTTAAGCGCCGGCCTGGTGCTCGCCACCGTTTTTATCTCCCTCGTGACATTCGCCTTCGCCCGCGCCACCGTGGACGAGCAGGCCATGGTCCGTGGCTTTTTTCCCTTGTTCCTGGCCCTGATTGCCGCCGTATGTGGATCCTTCCTGACCGGCGATATTTTCAATCTTTATGTCTGGTTCGAGGTAATCCTGATCGCGTCCATCGGTTTGCTGATCATTGATCGCACCCGCGAGCAGATTGACGGCGCGATCAAATACACGATCCTCAGCCTGATCGCGACAACGGTGTTCCTGCTCGCCACGGGTCTGCTTTACGGCATTGCCGGAACGCTCAACATGGCGGACCTCGCAATCTCGCTCAAGGGGCGTGGGGACGAGCCGCTCGTTTTCGGGATTGCACTTTTGTATCTCATGGCTTTCGGCATGAAGGCGGCTGTTTTCCCGCTGTTTTTCTGGTTGCCGGCCTCCTATCACACGGCTCATCCCGTGGTATCGGCCCTCTTTGCGGCCCTTTTGACCAAGGTCGGCGTCTATGTGCTCATTCGGGTCTTCACGCTGATTTTCCCGGATGTGGCCGGCATGGATACCGTGTTCCTGTGGCTGGCCGTCGGTACCATGCTGGCCGGTGCAATCGGAGCGCTTGCCCAGTCGGATTTCCGCAGGCTGATTGCCTTTCTGGTGGTCTCTGGCATCGGCTATATGCTGCTCGGCCTTGCCATGGAGCCCAATGGCGGGACGGCGATGACCGGTTCCATCCTTTATCTCCTCCATTCCATGGTCGTCACGGCAGCGCTTTTCCTCGGCGCGGGGTTGGCCCGAACTGCGGTGGGGGCGAGCTGGCTGCGTGGCCGCGGACTTTATCGGCATGCGCCGTTTTTTTCCGTCCTGGTGCTCGCCGTGGCCTTTTCCATGGCCGGGTCCCCGCCTTTTGGTGGCTTGTGGCCCAAGGTGATCCTGGTGGAAGCGGGTCTTGGCGCTGGTGCCACACCGGCGGTGGTCGCTGTCCTGCTGGCGGGCTTTCTGTCTCTTGTTGCCCTCGGCCGGGCTTTCGCACTCGCTTTCTGGGCCGATGGTGGGGACGAGCATGTGGCTGCGCATCATATCGTTCCGCCCCCGTCCCGGGCGGCCCTTGCGCCCTTCGGTGTGCTCGTGGTCATGACGGCTGTAATGGGGCTCTGGCCAGCGCCCTTCGTGACCTTTGCCGAGCGGGCCGCGGACAGTGCGCTTAATCCGGGACCCTATATCGCGGCGGTCGCCAATGACGGGCCGACCTTGCGCGGCGAACCGGCTCCCGCTGTTCCGCACAATGATGAAAAGGGCAAGAAGCCGGCCATCAAGACGGCCGATGCGCAGCCGTAGGCGCAAGTGGCCGGCGAGAATGCGCCGTTGCGCCCCTGACGCAAGGGCCCCGCAGGTTCCATTGCAGCCGTGCAGGCCGGACTGTAGGGCGCCAGGATAGAGTTAATTCGTGACAGGATGACCGGAGCGCATTCGGTCCAGCCGGAGAGTGACATGCCGTCATTGATCACCATTGCGACCAATCTGTCTTACGCCATCATTCTTGTTGCTATCGTGATCGTATTCTATCGGTTCATGCGGGGGCCAACCTTGGCTGACCGCGTCGTGGCTCTCGACTTCATCACCCTTGCCGCGATTGCCTTCATCGCCGTATCGGCCCTGGCCAACCGTCAGTATGCCTATCTTGATGTGGCCATTGCCGGCGCCCTTGTTGCCTTCGTGGCCACCGTGGCCTTCGCCCGTTATGTGCTGCGCCGTGCTGTCCAGGCCGGAAAAGTCATGTCGGACGAACCTGCATCCATGAAAGCGTCCGACCCGGCCGACCCCCCATCCTCTGGTGCGTGAATCCGCGGCGCTGACGGACTGACTCGCGCCTGGACAGTCGGGCTCCCGAGGCCGCCGCTTCAGAGTTCAAGCGTGTGTTGCGTGCCGACATCACCGGCAGGCGCAGGTCAGTCTCAAGATAAACACTTGGTATTTCAGTGCTTTTTGAAGCAAAGGACGTGCATCCAGGCCTTTCGGAGAGGTTCCGGGGGACAGAACGCGCCTCGATTGTTGTTGTTTACTTAATGAAAAATCATTAAGCTCTCCCTGTGTTACAGGGAATGCCATAAAACCATAACATTATTGTGGTCTGCAGCCCGGTCAATCCATATCAGCGGTCCCGTCTGTGCGCCCTCAAAAGACCAGTGCGGTCCCTGCGCCGCTTTTTCGGCGTATTCCTCTTGCTCTCCCCTTTTTGAAACAGAGTCTTGAAATCGCCGTGCGCTGTTGCACGCGGTTGTCCCAATGGCTGTAAATCTTCCAGATTGGATAATGCGTCAAGTTCGTGATTTTATACTTGCTAGAGCGGGAACTTATTTTTAGTCTTCCGGCAGACATTCGAAGATGCTTTCATTGTCTTCCCAAGAGGAAATGAAATCCATGGAATCTACGAGAGCGGAAATTGTCGATATGACGGCGGAGATTGTATCCGCTTATGTCGGCAATAATGTTTTGGGCTCCAACGATCTTCCCGATCTTATCCATCAGGTCTATTCGGCCCTTTGGGAGGTCACGGGAACAACTGTTGAAGAACCTGCCGAGCCTCTGAAGCCTGCTGTCAACCCGAAAAAGTCCGTTTTCCCTGACTATATTATCTGTTTAGAGGACGGCAAGAAGTTCAAATCACTAAAGCGGCATCTGCGGACCCACTATAATTTAACACCCGAGGAGTATCGGGATCGGTGGGGACTGCCAAAAGACTATCCGATGGTTGCGCCGGAATATGCGGAAGAGCGATCCCGCTTGGCCAAGGAAATGGGCCTTGGACAGAAGGGCCGGAACGGCCGCAAATCTGCGTAAGTATTCTTTTTTACTAACGCGTCATAATTGTA
>CAYUYV010000046.1:16411-17764 GCA_964449455.1 uncultured Alphaproteobacteria bacterium
GGCTCAAAACGACATCGGCTCAGTCGATGGGCTCAGTCGATGGGCTCACTCGGCAGCCATTTCAGCACCATCTGCGTGCCAGGACGTCAAAACGTCAAAACGTGTCAAAACGTCAAAATGGCTGGGCCGATAGTGTCAGTGGCAAACGCCACGCCATACCGCCCAGACCTTCATCATCCGTTGCCACGACAAGTGTTCCTCGAAACGCCGGTCCTGAGTCGGGATGGGCCGCACCGCTGGGGTTCGTGAAGGTTACGGCTTCAATTTTGACATTGGGCAAGGCAAGGCGCGGGCCCCGTTCCGGATGACAGGCCAGCCGCTCATCCGCCAGGCAAGCGCCATCCACCACATAAAGCACGGACGCAAACGGTCCCGTATCACCGCCGTCCCGCGCGCCCGAAAGAATAACCCGCCCATGGACCGGGCCAGCCATGGCGCTCACATGGCGCGTATCGACATTCATTTGCGCAGGATCATCGGTCCCCGTTGTTTCGGACACCTGACGCCAAGGCGCCATAAGGGCCTGGCGTTCCTCACGGCTGTTCCCGGCATCAAGGTCCGCAAGCAGCGCCAACGACCCATCGGTCTCCAGGCGCAGCCGGAACCGCCGCATGCGGGCCGGCTCCCCGTCTGCACCACCGCCGCGTTGGGCCAGAACGGTGGTGATCGTCACAGACTGCGCCGCACCGTCTCGGTCCACAGCATCCGACATCGGATCATCTGCCACGAGACAAATCGCTCCCTCGATATCGCTTAGAGCCGCATCTGTGAACTCCGCGAAACCGTGAACTGTCGCTGTTGGTCCGGTTGATCCGGTGCGCACGCTCATATGGTAGACCCGGGCGACAATGCCAGCCGGCCCATAGTCACCGCTTTCGAAGGCCAAGAAATGCGCCGCTGCCTGGAGCTCGCCGATTGGTGTTCCCGTGCGCTGCCCCGTTATGGCGGGCAGAGCGCACAAGGCCTCCAGATCGCTTGGTGTACGCTGAAGGCTCAACCCACCCGCACTGTGCAAGGGCAGGCGGTCAAGCCCGGCGACGCCGCCAGCCGCAGGCAGGGTCAGGATCGACACATAGCCGCTGAGCGGGCCATCCGAGGGCCCCACATCCTGCCCGCCCTTGGTATCATGAACCGCAAGGAAACGGTCCGTATCGAGAGGAGCGAGATCGCTGATGCCCTCGCCAAGATAAACCGGACCCAACGGCCAGACCATATGCTGCCCTGTCGCCTGACGCTCGCTTGAGAGCCAAAGGCCGAGCACCGCGTCGAGTGGGGCATCGCCTTTCTCTTCGGTCCCCTCACTGACCGGATCATGCCCCAGTTCATGCCCCAGTTCATGCCCCAGTTCATGCC
>CAYUYV010000046.1:17864-19075 GCA_964449455.1 uncultured Alphaproteobacteria bacterium
CTCTTCGGGGGTGGCAACGGCCTGGGCGACGCCGTCGCCTTGCGCCAAACTGCCAGCTGGCGCACACAGCACCAGCAGCGCCATGCCGGCACCGACCGCCCTACCATATGCCCCGCGCGCTCCATTCACGCGCTTTACGTGAACCATGCCACTATCCGCCTCGCCAAAAAACACTGTATCCGGCTATGCGCATCTGCATACCCCGTCGGCGATGGAAAGTCGTTCCAAAAATTTCTGGCTCAGCGTGTTCGCCGATCCATGGATCGGCCCGCCCCTTGCTCTGCACCTCCCAAGCGATACGGGAGGCCCCCATGGGACGATTGCTGAATTTGTCGGATGATCACATCGCCGTTGCAGGCGGGGACTTGGCGACATCCCGACTGATTGGCGGCCTTCTGAGGGATATGGGGACCGGCGCCGTGACGCTGCTCGATGATGAAGCTTGTGTTCTAGCCTGCCTGCAGCGTCCCCATTTCGATGTCCTGATCTGCAACATGGACGCCATGCGCCGGGACACGCTCCGGCAGCTTGCGCAGACGCGGCTTCAGCCGCGCCCGAAACGCGGTGTCTGCCTGCCCGTGATTTTGCTGACCCGCTGGCCCACGGCCAATATGGTGCGTCTCGTCGATGCCTCTGGCGCCGCCGCGCTTTTGCTCTGGCCCACCTCGCCGATCCGTCTGATGCGGGCTCTTGCGCGTGGCCTGGGCCGACCGTCACCGGACGACCAGGCACCAGCCTTTTGGTTCGCAGAAGATGCCTGGGCGCCCCGTGCCCGTCGGGCTCGGGTCTGAGCCGAACCTTGATGCGGCATCCCCTTGGGCGCTGAGGATCTGTCCCGGCTTGAGGTTGACGCCGGCGGCAGAGTCCCGGATGAAGGATCACAGTACCATTGGTCCGAGAAACTGTCGGGCCTTGGGAAAAGACATCACACCGTAAACGGACTTGCGGCGGCGCACGGTCGCTGCGTGCCGGGGACGCCCAGGTCCTGCCCCGATGATGGTTTCGCGGGCGGATCGATCCCACAGGCACTCAGGTCTTGAGTTGGAGTCATCTGCACCAGTGCCGCGTTTGCTGACCAGGGCCGGTCTCCTGTGGGACAGTGGCTCATTCCGGAATGATCGGCGGCCGCAGACACGGGTCCGCCTGAGACGCTCTTCCCCCCACCAAGGTGCTGGCCCCCACCAAGGTGCTGGCCCCCACCAAGGTGCTGG
>CAYUYV010000046.1:19175-29777 GCA_964449455.1 uncultured Alphaproteobacteria bacterium
CCCCCACCAAGGTGCTGGCCCCCACCAAGGTGCTGGCCCCCACCAAGGTGCTGGAACCGGCTTCCGGGGCCGGTCCCGAAGCTTGGTGTGATCCCTTCCATGGAGACGATTTCGGGGATCATCACGGCATTGCGCCGCGCCCTTCAGGGCATGGGGGGCGCCCATCGTCCCTCGGTGGGATCAGCGGCCATTGTCCTGCTTGCTGGCGCGGGTCTTTTGGCCATGTTCTCCCGTCTGATGGGCGTGGCGGAGTTCCAGGCCGATCCCGCGCTGCCCAGGGCCCAGATTCGGGTTGTGGCCATTCCCCCAGCAAGGCAGCAGCCCACCTGTCCCACCTGTGCCGTGTTTGAAGATTGGGAAACACGGTTTGCCGCGGCTGAGGCGCGCGCCCAGCGGCGCCGGACCATGGCCTCCGATCAGCTTTCGCAGATGGGGGAGGTGGGCTTGGGCGTGCGGGCACGGGGCCGGCTTGTGCAAGCCGAGGAGCATGTGCTCGCCATTCGTGCGGTGAGATTTGCCTTCGGTGAGGCCGCGGCAGATTGCGGCCAAGGGCCGGTCTGCCGGGCCCAGCGGGACGGCTTTGTCGATCCTGCCCAAGACGGCTGCCCCCCTGAATTCCGTCCCCTGATCGACGAGGCCACCCGGGTCGCCCGGCTCACTCAGCGGCTCGATACGGTCCTGGATCCCTGTCTGGGCCAGGGCTGTCCCGTTGTCTCCTGTGCACCGGCGCATACCTTTGATGACCGCCTAGGGGATTTGGAGGCGACGCTGGCGGCCATTATGGCCATTCCCCTTGACTCAGGTGATCCGTATCGGGATCTTCTGGCCACGCCCCTTGGTGCGGAGACCCGCCGCCTGGTGCGCTCGGCGCTGCGCGTGCCCTTGGCCGTGCCGGCCCTGTTTCAGCCCCAGGGTTCGGCCAGGGGCGCCCAGTCCGATACGGGGCTGGTCGGTCTTGCCGAGGAAATCGCCAAGCTGGGGCATTGGGCCGATGATCTTGCGGCGCGCCTGGAGGCGGCCATTGATCCTTTGCCGGTGGGACGGGATGGGCTGTGGCGGGTTCGGCTCCTCTCCACGCGTCTGTGGCGGCTTTATGAGGAGGTCCGGGCCGTGGTCGTGGCGCGGTCCGAGCGGCCGGTGCGCCGCGGGCCAGCCCTTCATGCCGCCTGGGACGGCTTTGCCCAGGTGCTGGCCCGGTTGGCCCTCGACACCTTGCGGATGGAGGCCGATCTCAAGCGGACACCGCCGGACACGTTGTCGGCCCATCGATTGGCCTGTCGCAAGCGCCAAGCGGCTCCGAACCGGGCGATGGCGCGCGGTCTTGCCCTTGCCAGGGCGCGGTTGAGCCGTTGCATGATCCGCGCAGGCTGTTCAAAGCCGGCCGGAGGGGGGGCGGGCGCCAGCAGCGGTGAGCCGGGTCGGTCATTGGTGCCGGGGGCTGGGCTCCAAACCTCCTTCATGGATCATCTGGCGGCCTTTGATCTGGATCTTGAGGCGGCCGGCGTGTCCCTGTCCGGCGTTACCGTGGCGCCATCTCCGCCGGTCACTCTGAAGACTGATTTTCAGTCCTATGAGCCTGGTGAAGCCCTGCGGGTTGCGGCCTCGGGAAGCAATGTCTGTTATGCCGAACCCGGAGCACTGGCCATCGTCGTTGGTCCCGGCCAGATGCCCCGTGGTCTTGAGACCACCGGTTCAGCGCGGGTCCGGGCCGGCCGCTCCCTCGGGCCGTTGCAGCTCTCAGAGCGCGGGATCTGGATCGAGGCGCCCGAGCGCGCTGGCGACTATGCCCTGAAGGTCTTTTCCAATGAGGCCCGGGGCGGTGTTGAGCTTGCCTCGGTCGCCTTTGGCGTTTCCGAGGGGACGAAAGGCTGCCGCGGCTTTGCCGGCATTTGGGAAACGGATTTTGGGCGCCTTCATGTGGCCGTGCGCGACGGGGCGGTGCGCGGCAGTTACCGTCAGCCCCGTGCGATCCGGTCCGGTTTCCTGTTCGGGCAGGTGCGCAATAAAACGCTCACGGGCGTGTGGCGTTCCGAGATTGGGGAGGGGGGCACGCGCCTCCAGCTCTCCGCGGACGGAAAGACTTTCACCGGCACATGGAGCCATCGGCCGGACCGGATCTCGGGGACTGGCACCTGGACAGGGCGCTGCGCTGGTCTGTGATGCATGACCGGGCCATGCCTCATACCACCAGGCATTTATCCTGACCCGCTTTCATCGCCCGGATTGCCCCACAGCCGGGCCGGTCTCAACGGAGGGATCTTTAGAGATAGCTGATGCGCATCTGGACCCGGCCTGCCCAGTCAAGGGCTGCACCGTATTGCACCGTCTCGCCGCTTTCGAGGGGCACCAGGACATAGTGTCCGTTCTGACCGTTGAGCAGGCGGCGCAATAGAACCGGCCCTTCATTTAAAGCCACCAGCGCATCATGGCCCACCGCATTGGCAATGTCCGCGCCATAGAGCCGGCTGGTCAGCAGAACATCGCCGCTGCGATAGGGCCCGATATCAGCGCTTAAAGTGACTGCCGTCGTGGGGCCTGCCGGAAGGGCAATGTCGAAGGGTTCGGTTCCCGGATCGGTGACCTTGCCGAAGCGATCGAGCCGACCGATTAACTCCGCCGGCGGATCATTGCGCGAGCCCAGGATCTGTCCAGGATCCACACCGAACAGGGCGCCAAACTTCTCCAGCCAGTCCGCCGAGAGCGTGATGACCTGGGTTTCCAGTCGCGACACTGTCTGGGCCGTGGTGCCGAGCTGCTCGGCGACCTGGGCCAGGGTCATGTTCCGGGACCGCCGGAGCTGGCGGAGCTTGTTGTGCATGGTGTGTCGGCCCCGGATGTTGCCGGAGCTCCTTTCCACGGTTCGGAGGTCACTTCACAGGAAGAATGAAAATTTGTGCGTGACGAGTTATCCACACGGCCCATTTTTCACGTAACATGTAAAAGCGAGCCAGTAAGATCACGCTCATTGTTAGTTTTGCACGCCAGTGATCGCAAGGGTGTTTTGGCATTGACCGCTCGCGGAAAGGAGTTCGCATGCTCGACCAAAGGCTGCAAGCTGGCTTTTCCCACACGCTTTCATCCCCGATTCCGCCTTCCATCTCCTCCGCAGGGCAGGCCTGCACTCTCTGCGTCGGCAAGGCCTGTGACCGATGTACCAGTCCCTGTGGACCCTGCGCCGGCGGTCCGGAGTTCCAAGCATCAGAAGACGGCTTGATCACCCTGGTTCAGGCCGTCATTGGTGAAATGTTAAGGGTCACCCTTGACGAGATGAAGGCGCCTTCAAGAGGCAAGGCTCGGGTCGCATTTGCCCGTCAACTGGCCATGTATGTCTGCCATGTCATGCTGAGTTTTGATCAGGGCCGGCTCGCCGGTGCCTTTTGCCGCGACCGCACCACCGTGTCCCATGGCGTGCGCCGGATCGAAGCCCGGCGGGACCATCCCCTCCTTGACGATGTGCTGGAGACACTGGAGGAGATTTTCCGGGACAAGAGGAAAGACATGCGCTGTGCCGGCTGCTCCTGCCCCCCGGAGTGAGGGCCGGCCGTCAGTTGGGCCTGGGGCCTGAGCTTGACTGGGCAGCAGCCGCATGCTGACGAATCCGCTCCACCATTGCATAAAGACCATTGGAGCGCTGCGGGCTAAGGGCGTCTTGGAGACCAAGTTGATCGAACACGCCCTTAGCATCGATGGCCAGGATCTCGGACGGGGTCTTCCCTGAATACAGCGCCGTCAAGATCGCGATCAGGCCCTGCACGATATGGGCATCGCTTTCGCCCCGGAATACGAGCGCGCCGGGAGGCTCCTTCGCGGGGTCGCAGACAAACCAGACCTGGCTTGCGCACCCCGACACCTTGTTGGTGTCGTTGTGTTCTTCAGGCGTGAGAGGCTGCAGGGCTTTTCCCAGTTCAATGACGTGGCGGTACCGGTCTTCCCAATCGTCAAGGAACTGGAAGTCGTCGATCAGCTGGTCGATCGTCATGTCGGGGTCCCATTCGCTCCGGCGGCCGTGCTGGCGCCTGTTATGGATCCTGACATAGGACCGCGGAGCGGATGGGTCAAAGCCTCGAGCGATCAGACACCGTAATCCGAGCCTCTTTGAGGAGACGGGCGAGGCTGTTCCCAGCCCCTGTCCGGCTCAAATGAGACCGGAATCGCTGCGCTCTCATCTTGCAGGCCTTCCAGCCAATGGGCGAAAGCGGCCGTCCAGGTGAGGGCCCGGTCGCGGATCTGGCCGCCCAACCGCCCGCCCATGTCACAGACATCGGGCTTTCGCTCGCACAAGCCCCCGATATCCCGCCAGGTCTGATCGACCGCGTGCATCAACTCGCCGATCCCGATGGCCTCGCCGCTCGCCCGCCGCGATTCAACATGGGGTGATGTGGGCAACCAGCCTTCCGGAACAATCAGTGCCACGAGGAATAGAAAAAGAAAAAGCCTGATCATTGCCGGTCCCCTCCTGCAGAGCATTGGTCTGGTCTTGACGGTTTGGAGTATAAGCGGGGCGGCACGAATAGAAGGCTTAGGGCGGCAAGAGGGCTCTACGAAAATCTAATGACAATGCCGTTGGCAGTTTTGTCATGTTTCCGGGAAATGCAGTTCAAATTTTCATCCAGATCCGGTCATTCTTTGGTATGGTTACTGCTTATTTGAATTGAGGGAGAGCTGAAAATGAACGCGCGTCGCCTGCCGTCCCATCAACAGATCCTGTCCCGGGTGACCCGGTACCGATCGGTGCGGACAGAGCGGCCCCTGCGGATCGAACAGCCTGGCCCGGGGCAGGAGTCGGTCTGGGATTTCCCCCGCCCTCCTGCAGTGCAGCCGGTTGATGCGGCCTTGCGCGTTGAGTGGCGCGGCATCACGGTGGCGGAGACCATGCGTGGCATGCGGATTGTGGAAACGGCGGGCGCGCCCGTTTATTATTTTCCGCCGACGGATGTTCGGTGTGACCTGCTCAGCGAGACAGCCCATGTGACCATTTGCGAATGGAAAGGCGCGGCCCTCCACTACGATCTGCGCGACGGGGAGGTGATGAGCCGCAACGCCGCCTTTGCCTATCCCGAGCCGCTGACGGATCTCGGGCAGGGCTATGAACAGGTCGCAGGCTGGCTGGGCTTTTATCCCAACAAGGTCGATGCCATTTTCGTTCATGGGGAGCGGGCGCGGCCCCAGCCCGGTGGCTATTATGCCGGCTGGGTCACGGACGCTCTGACTGGACCGATCAAGGGTGAACCCGGCTCGGAAGGTTGGTGAGGCCAGGAGGTTGGTGAGGCCAGGAGGTTTGTGAGGCCTGGGTCCGTCACAGGCGGATGGCCCCCGTCATGGCCAGACTGGCCGGCAAGTCAGATCATCGGGACGGCAGCGGATCGAGGGCGCAAGTATCAAGATCCACATCGGCGAAGAACCCGGGCGCCGTTTCCACGACATATTTCGTCCGCCCGCCAGAGCGGTAGAGCGGCAGGTCGTCATCGGGGGCGTTCGGATCATCCGCGGCCGCCGTATGGTAATTCATAAACTGGCCGGCACTGTCGAAGAAGCCGATATCGATCTCAAAGGGCACATTGCGCATCCACATGGCCGCCCGTTTGGCCGGCACGAAGATGAACAACATCCCGCGCCCGCGTTCGATCCCCTCCCGGAACATCAAGCCCCGTTGCTGGTCATCGCGGTTGCGGGCGATCTCAAGTTCCAGCGGCTTGCCGCAGACCTCAAAGCGTCCCACTTCCATGGCTCCGTTAGAGGGCTGTTCGCTGTCGCGAAAGGTGGCCTGTGCGCCGCAGGCGCCAAGGCCTGCCAGAAGACTGACAGCCGTCAGGGTCCATTGCTTCATCTTTTTTGTCCTCGCTATCCCTGCCGTCGCGCCATGGTTCCACCCGCCTATTGCGGCGTGGATAACAGGGAACGCCAGCATGCGCCCAATTCTTCAATGCCATGACGGCCGACGCAAAAGGCCCGCTCCTCGTCATGGCGGGTCGCGGTCACGCATTCACTGAAATTGAGCCGGGCCTGGGTCACGCAGTAATCCATCCGCCGTTCGGAGGCGATCTGGCGCACCCGGGCAAGGCCGGGCCCCTCCGCTTCGCCAAGGGCCAGAAGTGCGGCGATTTCGACCACTCGATCCAGAGTCTCGCGGGCCTTGCCATTGATCGTGCGCGGCGTGAACCGGCCGCTGAGATCATGGGCCCCGGCGAGGGCCGCCCCATTGGTCGCGGTGATCCAGCTGAAAAGGCCCGTGTCCCCCAGCCGGGCGGACTGAAGATCCAGTGCCCGGGCGAGCAGCAGCGTGCCCATGGCGGCCATATGCCGTGTGTCCGTGTTCACCGCATCCAGAACCGCCTGGACCGCTTCGTCGAATCCAGGGGCATCGCGCAGCCGTGTCCGGTCCTCCTTGATCCATGCCAGGAAGCGGCGCAGGCCCATTTTGCGGGCCTGGCGGGTCACGGCACTGTGAAAGCGCGGATCATTGGCCACGAGAATGGCGTGATGGGCGAACCAGCCCCGCGCCACGGCCTGGGGATCGTGGCTCAGGATCAGCCGGGTCGCGACCCTTATATCGCCCGGCGAGCGAAAGCCGAGGGCTGAGAGGGCGGTCATGTCCCGCATCAAGGCCCGATAGGGCGCGGCCATGGACCCGACCGTTGGCGTTCCGTCGCTGTCCCACGGATCCGTCGGTGTCGACGTTGCGCCGGGGGCCTCCTCGTCAAGCGGCTCGTTCGGGGCTCGATCCATGTCCGGCAGGGCATCGGGAAGCGGGTCCGCGGCGCCGGCACCGACGCTGTCATGGGGAGCCTGCGCAAGTTTAAATCCCGGAGGCGTACCGGCCGCCGGTCTGGTCGAGGGCGCAGTTTGCCCAGCGGCGGCATGCGCTGGGATCGCAAATCCGATCCAAAGGGCACCGATCGCCAAAAGCTCTGCTGTCCAGAATCGCCTCGCCCGACTGATTCGCCATGAACCCATCCGCTATACCCGCTTTCCTGTCTTTTGCGCCGCAACACTTAAGGCTGAATTCGTGGCTTTGGCCAGAGAGCCCAAGAGATCCGGAGCCTGCGCGCCGCCCATATCGGGCTGTTCAATTTTCATTAAGGGTCGATCCCTAAGCCAGTGCTAACGGGGGCGCGACACGACGATGACTGGCTGCGGGTTGCGGGCATTTAAAGGCAGGCGGCGAGCCAAGGTTGGGGGGCGAACAGATGGGGTTTCTTTTGTATCGGAAAGCCCGTGATTTCTTGACCCGGCTTCGCTCCGGCGCCCGCGAAGGCCCTGCGCCGATTGCGGGTCGCGACAGCCGTCCGGTGCCGGATCACCGCGCCTTCGCGCCGGGTTCTCAAACGGGTGCCAGCATCAGCCGGATGACCGCCTTAACCGGTCCCAAAGCGCGACTCATGGCAATGGCGGGCGCTGCTGTCCTGGCCGGGGGGCCGGCGGTTGCGGTGGCCGCTGGTGTCCCCGTTGCGGCGGTGGTTCCCGTGGCCCTTGTCCTGGCGGCCGCCGGCGGCGTGGCGGCGGTTGGCTGGGTCGAACGGCTGCGCAATGACCACACCCTGCTGCGCGCCTTTTATGAGAATGGCGCCGATCTCGTCATTCACCACGATCGGGAGGGGCGGGCCTTGAGCGTTTCGCCGGGCTGTCCGGCTCTTCTGGGCCATGATGGCTTGAGCCTTTTGGGGCGCACGCTCCATGGCCATGTCCATCCGGCGGATTGGCCGGCGCTCGAAATGCTGCTTGCTGACATGCGCCGGCGGGACCTGGGCCCCGATGATGCGCCGCGCTCGGCGGATTTGCGCCTGCGTCACCAGGATGGGGGCTATCGCTGGGTTGAAATGCGCGGTGCCCCCTTGGGCCGCGGTGTCGAAGGCCCCCTCAACGGTTTTGTCGCGACGGTCCGCTGTATTGAAGCGCGCAAGCGCCGGGAAGAGACACTGGAGCGCGCGCGCGACAGTGCGGAGGCCGCCAGCCTTGCCAAAACCCGTTTCCTGGCCAGCGTGAGTCATGAGCTGCGCACGCCGCTCAACGCCATTATCGGCTTTTCCGAAGTGATGTGTGTACAGATGTTTGGGCCACTCGGGGCCCGGCGCTATCAGGAATATGCCGATTACATCCATGAAAGCGGCAAGCACCTGCTCGATCTCATCAATGATATTCTCGACATGTCAAAGATCGAGGCGGGCCGCTATGACCTGGAGCTTGAGATCGTCCGTATGCCTTTGGTGATTGAGAAATGCCTGAAAACGACGGCGTTCTCGGCGCGCCAGGCTGGGCTGAAGCTGGATGTCGAGATCGATCCTGCGGTGCCCGATCTGCAGGCGGATGGCCGGGCCATGCGCCAGGTGCTGCTCAATCTGCTGTCCAATGCGATCAAGTTCACTGGCCCCGGCGGGCAGATCTGTGTCGGCCTCGTTGCGGACCATGAATGGCTGGAACTGTCCGTGGCCGACACGGGTGTGGGTATTCCCGAGGAAGCCCTGGGCCGACTGGGACGGCCCTTCGAACAGGTCCACAAGGGGGCCCGCTCAAATCTCCCCGAGGATGCCGATGGCCCCCGCGCGGGCCTTCCGGGGACCGGCCTTGGCCTTGCCATTGTCAAGGCGCTTGTGGGCCTCCACGGAGGGGCGCTGTTCATTGACAGCGAGGAGGGGGTCGGGACCACGGTACGGGTGCTCCTGCCACTTTCGACCCTACCTGGTGATCCGTCTCATGACGATGAGGACCTTTTCAGCCTGATTGACCTGAGCGAGCGCACAAGGGAGGCGGCGTAACGGTCTAACGGTCCGGCGGTCCGGCGGTCCGGCGGTCCAACGGGGCATGCATCATGCTCTGGTCGTTCGGCGCAACCGCACCGTGAGGCCGTGTTGCCGGCCATGCTTCATGACTGTACCCTGTCGCGAATGACTCCGGAGACATGAGCTCCGGATACGGACCGTCGATTCTGAGGGGCCAGGGTCATGGATCTCGTCGCACTCTTTAAGGAAGCGGAGCAGGCCCGTTTGGACGGCCTGCCGGCCAAGGCCATGCCTTTGCTCCAGAAGGGTCTTTGGGCCTTGAACGATGCGGGGCAGCGCCGGTCCGCCCTGGCCAGCGCCTATCTGAACGCCCTTGGCCTCATTGCCCATGAGGCGGGCAATGGAGCCGATGCGGTTCGCGCCTTTACCGAATCCCTTGAGATTGTTGAAGAGCTGGAAGGGGACACAAGCATCGACTGGGCCATCACCGCCGATAACCTGGCGACGGTGTTCTATGCGCTCAACCGGACCGAGGAGGCCCTTGCCCTACGTCGCACGGTGCTTGCGCGCCTCAAAGCCTGTCTTCCCGATGCGATTGATCATTTTCTGATCACCAGCGCCAATATGTGCCGGATACTGAGTGATCTCAAGGACTATGCGGGCGCTCTTGCCATTGTCCAGGACGCCGGCCAGGCCTGTGCAAGCCACGGACGGTCCGTCAGTCAGCCCATCGCCCTTGAACAGGCACGCCTTCTCCGCTTGACCGAAGACCTCGTCGGCGCGGAATTGGCGCTTGCTGCTCTGCCTGCCGACAATTTCGAGGTTTTGTACGAAACCGGTCTGCTGGAACTGGCGAAGGGCGACGCGGCGGCCGCGGCCGAACTCTGGGACCGGATCGTAGGCGATGTCTTGGAGCGTACCCGTCAAGACGCGGCCTATTGGTTCTGTGACCATGATGGATCGGTTGACCTCATCCGCTGGGTCCAGGAACTGGTCTGGCTCACCATCCAGACGCCATCCCCTTCGCCCGATAGGATAGAGCGTGCCTTTTTCCGTGTGGTGAATGTGACTGGTATCGGTCTTGATGTCTTACGCCGACGTCTCACCCTGCTGCGCAGTCATCCTGACCCGGACATCGCCGAGGCTTTTGATGCGGAGCGGGAGCTCGCCTTGCGCCTCTATCGCCGCCTGCTGCGGGGACCGTGGACCCAGGACTTTGAGGAGTTTACGACCTGGGTGACCCAGGACCAGCATGCCCGGGGCGCGGCGGCCGAAGAGATTGGTTTCCTGCTGGACGGCGCACCCATCTGGCCGGCGCCGCGAAGCCTCGACGATGTCCGGGGCCGTCTCCCCAAAGACAGCCTGATCGTCTGGTTCGCTTATGCTCGCCCGCTGTTGGATTGGGACCGTTCCCCTGGCGAGCCGGTTCTGGTCCGCTTCACCCTGTCGCCCGGGCAAGGAGCGGATGGATTGACCATGACGCAAGTCGGTCCGATGGCGGAGCTTCAAGCGCTTTGCCTCAAGGTCCATGCCCGGATCCGCGAATCCGGGGGCACGGCCATGCCCAGCACGGCAAAGCGGGTCTTTGAGGACATCATCGCCGACAGCCACCAAGAGAGCGCGGCGCAGAGTGGTCATCGGCCTACAGAAGATAGTGATGCACTTGTCTTGAGCCGGATGCTTCTGCCCACTGAAGCTTTCAGCGAAGACATTCACCGCCTCCTCATCCTCGCCGATGATGTTTTGTCCCTGGTACCCTTTGCGGCCCTTCCCCTGCCTGATGGTGACACGCCGTGCAGCATGTGGATCGATCGCTTTGATCTGTCGATCCTTCATGGCATTCAGGATCTCTTTCGCATGACCGGCGAAGAGGCCCAGAAAGAGG
>CAYUYV010000046.1:29877-31229 GCA_964449455.1 uncultured Alphaproteobacteria bacterium
AAGAGGCCCAGAAAGAGGGGCAGGAAGAGGGGCAGGGCGGCGAGCCGCTGGTGCTTGGCGGGCCCCGCTTCAGTCTGGAGGCGGATGAAAACGGTATGTTCAAGCCCCTGCCTGCGGCCGAACGGGAGGCGGTGGCGATTGCTGACCTGCTCGGCGTTCCGGCCCATATCGGCGCCGGGGCAAGTCCTGGACATCTCGCCGGCATTGGGCGCTCGCCATCCATCCTGCATCTGGCGACCCATGGCTGTTACTGGTCCGAGGCCCTTCCCCCGGGCAAGCCGCCGGCAGAAACGGATGTGGCCATGATGCCGGAGCCGATCCCGGAATGGGGGCCCCAGGGGCAGGAGCGGGTGTTGCATCAGGCCTCTGGCGAGGCGCGCCCGCCCCAGGACTGGTTGAGCAAGGAGCGGCCCGGCTTTGCCTTGCTGCGCTCCGGGCTCGCCCTGGCAGGTGCCAATGACTGGCTGGAATTCAATTTCCGAGCCATCAGGGAGGCCCATGAAACTGAAGCCAATGCGATCCTGTCAGCGGCGGAATGCGCCTGGCTCGATCTTTCAAGCACGCGTCTTGCCGTTTTGTCCGCCTGTGTGTCCGGTCTCGGGGATATTGAGCCCGGGGCGGGCGTGTTCGGCCTCACCCGAGGCATCATGATTGCCGGCGCGCAAGGCGTGGTCTCGACTCTGTGGGCCATTGACGACAACGCCACCGCGGACCTCATGGTCCGTTTCTATACCTGCCTGCAGGAGGGCATGGACGCGGACAGGGCGCTGAGCAGGGTGCAACGGGAGGCGCGAAAAACACTTGCCCCAGCCTATTGGGCGGCGTTCCGCTATATGGGGGCCATCGACAATCATATTGCGCTGCCCGCGAGCACAAGGGAACAAAGCCGCCTGCCGGACGGCAGCAACAAGGAGGCGACCCCATGACCCAACAGACCCCGCAGATCCTGATCCGGTTTTCCGTGGAAGGGGCCGCCCAACAGGTCCGTGACGCGCTGAAAGACCTTAATGCAGGCCCCGCCGAGGCCCAGGTGCTGACGGATCCCGATGGGGCGGCGGGCAAACGGGGCCTTATCACGGAGTTTCTGGGTCTTGATGGCGTTGGCGAAGCCGCCGTCGAGGGCCTGTTCAATGTGCTCGTGAAGTGGCTTGAGACCCGGGCGGACCGATCCATCGAGATTGAAATCCCACCCCGCAAGGTGCGCATCACCAATCCGACCAAGGAGGAAGCCCGGCAGCTCATGGCCTGGCTTCAGGAGCAGACCAGCCAGACACGGGCCGATGATTAGAGCCCTTTCACAGGAGTCCGGGTCATTGAAAGGGTTCTAACTCTTTGATTTATCGCGTTTTCGA
>CAYUYV010000047.1:0-2812 GCA_964449455.1 uncultured Alphaproteobacteria bacterium
ATGCTGGCGGTTGTCGTCGACGACCATGACCAGGGCGTGACCCATGTGATCCGGGGCGATGACCATTTGATCAATGCCGCTCGCCAGATGCAGATCATGCATGCCCTGGACTGGTCCGTGCCGGACTATGCCCATGTGCCGCTCATTCACGGCCCGGACGGCGCCAAACTCTCCAAGCGCCATGGGGCTTTGGGCGTCGAGGCCTATCGCGACATGGGCTATCTGCCGGAGGCCATGCGCACCTATCTGGCCCGGCTCGGCTGGAGCCATGGGGACCACGAGATCTTCACCACCGAGCAGGCCATCGAGTGGTTCGATCTGGGCGGCATTCGCGCCGCACCGGCCCGGATGGATTTCGAGAAGCTGGCCCATGTGAATGGCCACTTCCTCAAGGAGGCGGATCCCGATCGCCTGATCGGCCTCATCCGGCCGGCGCTGGAAAGGGCTGCCGGCGGTACGCTGGATGGGGACCTTGAGGCGCGCGTGCGCCGCTGCCTTGCCCCGCTTGCGGAGCGGGCCGATACCACATTGGCGCTGGGCGAACAGGCCGCATTCCTGGTGACACCGCGGCCCCTGGAGATTGAGCCCGCATCCGCCAAGCACCTGACCGACGACAGCCGGGCCATGCTTGCCGATCTGGCCGATGCCTTGAAAGAGCTGGAAGACTGGAGCCTGGAGGGTGTTGAGGGCGCGGTCCGCGGCTTTACGGACGCCCGCGGTCTCAAATTCGGCAAGGTGGGCCCGCCCCTGCGCGCAGCCCTCACCGGCACGCCCAAATCGCCCGGCATTTTCGAGGTGATTCACGCCCTTGGCCGCGAGGAGTGCCTCGCCCGCATCGCTGACCAGGCGAGGGCTCCCAGCCGCCAGACCTGACGCCCTGTTGCGGCCCGATCATGTCCCACGCCACGCAAGCGTGTTCCCCGCGACGCCAGAGTGATGGTGACGGCGGCGCCGGTAACCGCGTATACTGTTCGCACATGCAAGGGCCTGTAGGATCAGTGCAGAAAGCCGCGCGGCGGCGGGCGCAGCCCATGCGCCACCACCGATTTTGCGAGGCCGTTCCGAGTGTTGCGACTGTCGTCCGGCGGCCCCAAATCCTGCGTCGGACGGTAATGCCCAAGACCGAGCCAACAGACCGAGGAAGCCATGCGATCTTTTGTGAAACCAGGAAAGCCGGTAGGCAACGCGGCCATCGACCATAATGGCCAGCATGTCGAATTGCCGGTGATGCGCGGCACCGTCGGTCCGGACGTGATGGACATTCGAAAGCTCTATTCGACAACGGGCAGCTTCACTTACGACCCCGGCTTCCAGTCCACAGCGAGCTGCGAATCCAGCATCACCTATATCGACGGCGATGAAGGGGTCCTGCTCTATCGCGGCTTCCCCATCGATCAGCTGGCGGAACATGGCTCCTTCATGGAGACCTGCTATCTGCTGCTTTATGGAGATCTGCCGACGCCCCAGCAGATGCGCGATTTCGAATATGGCGTGATCCATCACACCATGGTCCATGAGCAGCTGAAGCGGTTCTTCGACGGCTTCCGGCGGGATGCGCATCCCATGGCAATCATGTGTGGTGTTGTCGGCGCCCTGTCGGCTTTCTACCACGACTCCACGGATATCAATGATCCGCACCAGCGCATGGTCGCCAGCTTCCGCATGATCGCGAAAATGCCGACCATCGCGGCCATGGCCTATAAATATTCCATCGGCCAGCCCTTCATCTACCCGCAGAACGATCTGGGCTATGCGGAGAATTTCCTGCGCATGTGCTTTGCCGTGCCGGCGGAGGACTACAAGGTCAATCCGGTGCTGGCCCGGGCCGTGGACCGCTTTTTTATTCTGCATGCGGACCATGAACAGAACGCCTCGACCTCGACCGTGCGCCTGGCCGGATCCTCCGGTGCCAATCCCTTCGCCTGCATCGCGGCCGGCATCGCCTGTCTGTGGGGTCCGGCCCATGGCGGCGCCAATGAGGCTGCACTCAACATGCTCGCCGAAATCGGCTCCGTCGAACGGATCCCCGAATTCGTCGCCAAGGCCAAGGACAAGGACGATCCCTTCCGCCTCATGGGCTTTGGCCACCGGGTCTACAAGAACTACGATCCGCGGGCCAAGGTGATGCAGAAAATGTGTCACGAGGTGCTCACCGAGCTTGGCCTCCAGGATGATCCGCTGCTGGCCGTGGCCATGGAGCTTGAGCGCATCGCTCTTGAGGATGAATTCTTCATCGAGAAGCGGCTTTATCCGAATATTGACTTTTATTCGGGCATTACGCTGAGGGCACTGGGCTTCCCGACCACCATGTTCACGGTCCTGTTCGCACTGGCGCGCACCGTGGGCTGGATCGCCCAGTGGATCGAGATGATCGAGGATCCGAACCAGAAGATCGGCCGGCCCCGCCAGCTTTATACCGGTGAGCCCCGACGAAACTACGTGCCTATGGAACACCGCGCTTGAGGAGACGGTAACCCTCGAGACTCGCGCGGAAACGGGAGCAGCTTGACGCCATGAAATGCTCGCTCGGACCGTGTCCCCACCCCGTCGGCCGCCAGGGGCCCTCATTGACCCCTGGCAGCCGCATCCGCCGCTTGTTTATCGTCGATGCTGGCCGGCGCGATCCCGCAGTTGCCAATGACAATGCCTTGCCGCGACGGCTTGGCTTGGCCCTTCAGGCCCTGTGGCTGGCGCCGCTGGCCGCCCTGGCTGTGCTGGCGGCCCTGGCTGTCTGACCGGGACGTGTGAGAGGCCGTGACATCAGGGCTTGCGGCTTGAGAATAAGGCCGGCACGGATGATCTCCGGGCCGGC
>CAYUYV010000047.1:2912-4523 GCA_964449455.1 uncultured Alphaproteobacteria bacterium
TTTTGCCTGGCCCGCCCTCTTTTGCCTGGCCCATGGTCCGGGGTGTCAGGCTTGCCCCGCTTTGGGTTGATCCACCTCAATGTGGGATTGTGGAGGGTCGGCAAGAGTGTGCTCAAGCGAAACCTTCACAGTGGATGGCCCGCATGAGCGACCAGAGACTGGCCTTTGCGGCCCCGAACCTGCCCCGATATACGAGCTATCCGACGGCCCCCCATTTCCATGGCGAGGTGACGGGCGACGTCTATGCCCAGTGGCTGGGTACGCTGGTCCCCGATGCGCCCCTTTCGGTTTATCTGCACCTGCCCTTCTGTGCACAGATGTGCTGGTATTGCGGCTGCCACACAAAGATCACCCGGCGGATTGAACCGGTGGAGCGCTATGGCGAGGCGTTGGCGCGGGAAGTTGATCTGGTAGCCGAGCACCTGAATCACCGCATGCCGATCACCCATCTGCATTGGGGCGGTGGCACGCCGACGATGCTACCCATGGGCCATTTCGCAGCCGTGATGGAACGCATTCGCATGCGCTTTGACATTCAGGAGGATGCGGAACTCGCTGTCGAAGCCGATCCGCGCACGGTGACGCCGGAGCTGGCGAAGGGGCTCGCGGATCAGGGCATCAATCGCATGAGCTTTGGCATCCAGGATTTCGATCCCCGAGTCCAGGCGGCCATCAATCGGGTGCAATGTGCGGGGCTCGTGGAGCGGGCGGTGGCCGTGCTCCAGGATGAGGGCATCGACCATATCAGCTTTGATCTCATCTATGGCCTGCCGCACCAGACGCTCGACAGCCTGCAGCGTACGGTGGATCAGGCTGTGGCCATGGGGCCGGATCGGCTGTCCGTGTTCGGTTATGCGCATGTGCCCTGGATGAAGACCCACCAGAAAATGATCGATACGGATCTTCTGGCCGATGCCGAGGGGCGTCTTGAACAGGTGGAGACCATTGCGGAGCGGCTTGAGTCCCATGGCTATGTCCGTGTGGGCCTTGACCATTTCGCCAAGGCCGGCGACAGCATGGCCGACGCCCTTGAGCAGGGCGACCTGCAGCGCAATTTCCAGGGCTATACCACCGACCAGGCCCAGGGCCTGATCGGCCTCGGTGCGTCCGCCATCGGCACCCTGCCCCAGGGCTATATTCAGAATGCCCCGGATATCGCCGGGTATGAGCGGGCCATTGCACAAGGTCGGCTTGCCACGGTTCGCGGCCGCGCCTTGACAAAGGATGACCGCACCCGCCGCGCCGTCATTGAGCGCCTGATGTGCGACATGGCCGTCGATCTCGACCGCATTGAAGGCGCAGGCGCCTTGGCCCCGGTTCTCGACAGTTTTGAGCCCATGGTCCGCGCCGGCCTCGCCGAAATTACCGGCCACCGCGTCCGCCTGGATGAGCGGGCCCGCCCCATCATGCGCTGGGCCGCCGCCCGCTTCGACGCCTATCTGGAGCCCCAAACCGCACGCCACTCAGTGGGAGTGTAAAGGGGCGTATGAGGAGGGCGTGTGAGGGCGGCGTTTGGCAGGTCGGGGCGCCGCTTCTCCCTGTTGTGCATCGTCTACAGAATTTGCGACGCCAGAATTTGCGACGCCAGAATCTGCGAAGACAGAATCTGCG
>CAYUYV010000047.1:4623-7027 GCA_964449455.1 uncultured Alphaproteobacteria bacterium
CCCTTTAGAGCTTGGGCCCTTTAGAGCTTGGGCCCTTCAGCGCTTGGGCCCTTATGCCCCACCCACCAGTTTGCGGACTTCCTCAAGGACCGTCGGCCAGTCTGCGCGTGACCGGTAGCCCGGCTCGGCAAATTTGGCGAGGATCTTGCCTTCCGGCGACAGCAGCACCACGCCCGGATGGGGAATGCCGTAGGCAAAGGAACCTTCGTTGTATTCCTCATTGCGGATGCCCCAGGCGTCCACATGCTGCCGGTCCACATCGCGCAGGATGGGAAACGCCAGTTTCCACTTCTGATGAAACTGCTTGATCTCGTCAGGCTCGTCATAGGTCATCCCGGCGACCTTCACTCCGAGCGCTTCAAACTTTTTAGTGATCTCATTGAGTTCCATGAATTGGCGCTGGCAAAAGGGGCACCAATCGACAGACCGGTTGAAGACCATCAGCAAGCCCTTCGCCCCGGACAGCGTCTCCACCGTCTGAGGCTCTCCGTCCTGATCATTGGCTGCAAGCAAGGGCGCCTGAGAGCCAACGCTGGGACCCCAGGTCGCGGCATAGTCCGGATCCGCAACGGCATTTGGAGCCATACCTGCAAACAGAAGAGCAATCATGCAAAGCTGCACGCCGCGCAGCCAGTCCCATCGAAGCGATCCCAACTCCATGGTTCTCTCCCTTACGTTGAGTTTTAATGACAATCATTGTATCCGGCACAAGAGCGATTGGATACTGAATCTTATGCAGCGCACCAACGCTTGCTTTTGGGCCTCATTCCACCCGCGCGGATTTGCCGGCTTTGCGATGCGAATAGAGCCCGCCGAGAGCTGATCCCTCCAGCCGGCCTTGGCTGTCATCTTTCAAACGCCGCCACCAGATCCTCGGCCACCCGCGCTGCGTTTTCGGCCGCGAGGGCATGGTAATTGACATACTGGTGGTCTGCGGACGGTGTGGGTCGGACCATGTCGGAGACGGCGCGAATGGCGATGAAGGGGACGGTGTTTGCGGCGGCAACAATGGCGATGGCGGCCGTTTCCATTTCGACGATGGATGCGCCGAAAATGTCCCGCAAATATCGTCCGAAAGCGACATTATCCATGAAGACGGAGCCGGAGACCCCAGCCTTTGCAAGGTGCACGGATGGTGTGTGGTCAAGGCACAAGGTCTCCGGCCAGCAGGTGGCCAGTGTGACCTTTGCGGCGCTCTCCTGGGCCTGGGCCAACAGATCTGTGTCCGCGGGGAACCAGAAGCGCGGCCGTGCTGGGCTGGTCGTCGAAGGCAGCGGTCGTGCGGGGCGCGGCGCCATCAAGGCATAAGGCGCAAAGGGCAGCGGCTCTCCGAAAGGGCTTTCAGGGGGACCGGGATCGTCCGTTTCCCGCAAAAAGAAGATCTCGTTATATTTGCCCCATTGCTCCGCGATCACCACATCGCCAACGGAAAGGTCCGGATCAAGACCGGCCGCCGTGCCCGAAACCACGATGGCGCGCACCGGATACTGATCCAGCGCCCATTGGGTGGTCATGGCCGCATTGACAATACTGACCCCGGACTGGAGCACGACCACGTCAGACCCGCCAAGGCGCCCTTCCAAGGCGAGCGACGGTCCGGCCCCTTGGACAGCCCCGTCTTGGACGCGGCGCGCAACGGCATCAAACTCGGTTCGTGTGGCGGTGATGACCAACAGGCGCTCTGTCCCGGGCTGCCCGATCGCTGGGGTCCTCGCCTGGGCATCGACAGACAGGCTCGTGCAGCCAACAAAACTCAGTGCCAAAACCGCCCGCCCTAAACTCCGGAGCCATCCCATCCGCGTCCTCCCCTTCTCTCGACAATGCCATGGTCTTGTCAGATCCCTTTTATACCATGGGTCATTGAGTATCGCTCTCCCACGCATCGCCGCGAGCCAAGTGAAGCCATGCAGGTGGCTGGCAGGGAACACGTGTCGGTGCATCACCACGCTCGCGATGATTATGGGTGTGGATCAAAGCCCGTTGATATCGGCCCTGATCAATTGGGCCAGATGCCATTTGCCGATAGGGACGCACTGGTAACCCTCGCCTTCCAGTCCTTCCGCAACCGCCACCTCTCCGCCCCGTGTCCTCCCGGCAACCCTGGGTGCTCGAAAAACGGCCGGTTGGCCTCCGCTGCCCCGTTCCAGACGATCAGGGCCAGCCGGAAAACCACGTTTCCAAAACTGAAAAGAGTTCATGAGATTCTGGCCCGTGTGGGCATGAATATTGATATTTGCCTGATGTTCGGACGCGCCGCGTGTGGGAAAGCCCAGTCCCGGGCACGGACAAAAACAGCATTGATCTTGAACCCATCCGGCAATTGGGCGCCTGGAGCGGGAAACCGACGGGCCTTTTGCCGGGATACTGACGCTGGCGGTCCAGCCGGCCATGACAGCTCAGGCCC
>CAYUYV010000047.1:7127-12290 GCA_964449455.1 uncultured Alphaproteobacteria bacterium
CTTAGGATCGAATGGGAAGGAGCGGACGATGACGAAGAAGCTGAACACGGACATTTCTGAACTGGCCAATCTCGATGGCTTCATTGGCTGCTGCCTGGTCGATTCAGAAAGCGGCCTGATGTATCAATCCATTGATGGACAAGGCATCATGGATTTGGAAGTGGCCAGTGCGGGCAACACGGAAGTTGTCCGCTCGAAACTCAGAGTTATCGAGCAGCTGGGACTGGAGGACACAATCGAAGACATCCTGATCACCCTGGGCAACCACTACCACCTGATCCGCCCGCTGCAGCGCAATCCCAATATCTTCATCTATGTTGCTGTCGAGCGAAAGAACGCCAATCTCGCCTTGACCCGCCTTCGGGTGCGCAAAGTGGAAGAAACCCTCGTGATGTAAACGGTCATGAGATATGGATAACGTCAGAGTAGAGAGACTATGCTCTGCTGACGTCCTTTTCAGACACTGATCCCTTTGCAAGGTGACCTCTCTTGAAGGCGGTCACATGATCCAAGCCCCCCAAGATCCGTCGGCTCACTCTCGCCTGCCCCGCACAGGCTTTCGTCGCAGGTGAATCGGTTGCATCATGTCGCCTGAGGCTTAAGGAGGAGACAGGATCGTGACGAAGGCGCTGGGTGACGGCGGACGCCAGGGTGGTCTGCCGGATGCGCCGGCCATGGCTGTCCGGGCAGGCCTTGTGACGCTTGTCTTTCCCGACGGCACGGTCGAGAGCCTCACCCCGGCTCAGGCGGTCGAGACCCTGGAAGCGGGGCCGGTTCTTGTGGCCCAGTGCGGGTTCCTGGCCCGTCGCCTCGGTCGCAGCAAACCACCGCGCCGCCCGACTCTATTCGATGTCATGGAGCTGTTCGCCTTTGTGCGCCCCGCCCGGCCGTGTCTGCCCACGGCGCGTGGCCTTGCTGAGGCGATCGATGCGCCGCAACCGGACACAATCGAGGACGAAGCCCTCGTCCTGCTGAACGCCAGCCAAACACTCCTCAAGGACCTCAGGGGCCTTGAGCCAAAGGGGGCGGCCCGGCTCGCGGATCTGGCAGCGAGCATGGCAAAGGGTGGTTGGGCTTGGGCTGGGCCGGTGCTTGAAGCGCTGGGCACGGCGCCGGAAGGCGGGCCCTTTGGCGGCCTTGATGCCTGGGCCAAAATGCCCGAATGGCAGGAGCGACCTCCCCAGGGCCAGCCCTCCAGCAAACCCGTCGCAAGCGCGGATGCCTTAGCGCGCCTTGAAACCCTGCTCGGGCCGGGTCGGGCGACTCGTCCGGGCCAGGATGTCTATGTGGAAACGGCAACGGCCGCCTTTGCGCCGCGGGCGGAAAAGGACTTGCCCCGTACGGTGATCGCCGAGGCCGGTACCGGGATCGGGAAGACCCTGGGCTACCTGGCGCCTGCCAGTCAGTGGGCGGAGCAAAATGGACCGGGAACCTGGATCTCCACTTACACCAAAAACCTCCAGCGCCAGCTCGACCAGGAAATGGTCAGCGTCTATCCGGACCCGGCGGAAAGGCGGCGCAGGGCGGTGGTGCGCAAGGGTCGCGAGAATTATCTCTGCCTGCTGAATTTTGAGGAAGCCGTGCGCCGGGCCCGAGGCGGCGTGGAAGATGTCGTCACCCTTGGCCTCGTGGCCCGCTGGCTCGAACACAGCCGGGATGGGGATATGGTGGGCGGCGACTTCCCGGCCTGGCTGATGTCTACGGGACAGATTCAAGGCAGTTCCGGGGTACCGGGCCTAACGGACCGGCGGGGAGAATGCCTTTATTCCGCCTGCAGCCATTACCGCAAATGCACGATCGAGAAAGCCATCCGGCGCTCACGCCACGCCCATCTGGTCATCGCCAACCACGCCCTTGTGATGGCGCAGAGCGCTCTCGACCACGCCTTGACCCAGATCCGCGGGAAAAGTGAGGAGGCAAACGGCAGTGAGCAACGGGTGCGGGTGGTTTTTGACGAGAGCCACCATCTGTTCGATGCGGCGGATTCTGCCTTCGGCGCGACGCTCAGCGCCCAGGAAGCAGCCGAACTGCGCCGCTGGATTCGCGGCCCGGAGTCCCGTGGCGGACGGCGCGGCCGGGGCCTTTCTGAACGGATTGCTGATCTTCTGGACGGGGACGATCAAACGCGGGAGCACCTGCATGCCTGTTTAGAGGCAGCCAGCGCCCTGCCGCGGGAAGGCTGGAGCAGCCGCCAGGGCAGCGAGACCGCACAAGGCCCGGCAGAGCGCTTTTTCCTCGCGGTCCGGCGCCATGTGGAAGCGCGCGCAGAACGACCCGAGGGCGGCGATTTCAGTCTGGAGGCAGAGTGTGACGCGCCGGATCCGGAGCTTCTGGCCAATGCCGGTGCCCTTGCGGATGCTCTGACCAAACTGGGTGCGCCCTTGCTGGCCTTGTCCAAGGCCTTGCGCCAGCGGTTGGAGGATGAGGCGGAGGATCTGGACACGCCGACCCGCGCGCGCATTGATGCGGTCTCCCGGGGGCTTGACCGGCGCGGTGCACTGATGATCCCGGCCTGGGGCGCCATGTTGGCAAGCCTCGCCCGTCGTGCAACCGAACCGGACATGGTGGATTGGTTCGCCCTGGAACGGATCGCGGGCCGGGTCATTGATGCGGCGATGCACCGGCGCCATCTTGATCCGATGAAGCCTTTTGTGGAGGGCGTGGCGAAGCCGCTGCATGGCCTTCTGATGACCTCGGCCAGTCTGCGCGATGGCCTGCCTCCTCCCGATGCGGATGATCCCTTGTCAGGGCCGGAGGAAGACACGGCGAAGTCGGATGATTGGGACTTCGCATCCCTGCGCACCGGCACACGCCATTTGCCGGCCCCCTCAGTGGTCACGAAAGCAATTCCTTCCCCCTTCGACTATGCAGCCCGCACGCGCGTCTTTATTGTCCGCGATCTTGCGGCGCGCAGCATGGAACAGATGGCTGGCGCAACACGCGCCTTGTTCGAGGCATCGGGGGGCGGGGCGCTGGGCCTGTTTACCGCCATTTCGCGTCTGCGGGCAGTGCATGGACGCATTGCGGGGCCTCTGGAACAATCCGGATTGCCCCTTTATGCCCAGCATGTGGATGCCATTGATGTGGGCACGCTGATCGACATCTTCCGGGATGAGGCAGATGCCTGTCTGCTCGGCACCGATGCGGTGCGGGACGGTGTGGATGTACCCGGCGGCTCGCTGCGCCTCATTGTCTTTGACCGGGTGCCCTGGCCACGGCCGGACATTCTGCACAAGGCGCGCCGGGCCCATTTCGGGGCGCGCAGCTATGACGATGCGCTGGCGCGGCTGCGGCTGAAACAGGCCTTCGGCCGTCTGATCCGAGGGCCCGAAGACCGGGGCATTTTCGTCCTGCTCGACGCGCGGACACCGAGCCGGCTGCTGAGCGCGTTCCCGGAGGGCGTGGCGGTCACCCGGTGCGGCCTTGCCGATGCGGTCGCGGAGACCCGGGCCTTTTTCGGTCAACCTGACAATGATCCGCTCAGTATAAAGAGCGTCAGCGGGCCGCCGTAAGACATAGCAGGAACCGGCTCATGCCCGCCAGCGGCAAGGGCGGGGACCGGTGGACCAAGGCCTCCCCACTCTCCCCCGTCCGCCCCCGGAACAATGCCGCGGCAAAACGGGGCACGGTTTCGATCTCGCCCCTCTCAGGCTCATGCCCGCCCGCAGCGTGCCGCGCAGCAACGGACCGGGGCAACCATTCCGTCCCCGGCCCCCGATACGCGACGGTGAGGCGCAGCGACACGTAATCGACGTGGAATTCTGGGCACAGGAGGCGAGACGCCTTCGCACCATCCGATACGGTCACAGCCAGCCGCACCGCGACACGCTCCGCCCCCGTCAGATCCGCAAAAACGCTAATGAGGTCAGCACAATCATCGGCCAGAACATCGCGCTCGCCGGTCACCGGCATCGGGCTTTGCGCGAAGGCCGCCCGGCACAGACCCTGGGGCGCCGCAGCCGGAGCGATAAAACGCGCCGTCGGAAACGCATGGGGCCCCAGCGTGTCAAGCCAAGCCACGACCGGTGCCGGAAATCGGCGCAGCCAAACCGCCAAGCTCACTCCCCGATCGGCAATCCGCGCCAGGGCATCGGGCCCCCGCCCAGCCGCGATATGGTCGTGGCGGCGCCAGCGTGAAACCACCTTATCCAAGCCGCTCCCGTCCCGGTCGGGAACCGGCGGATTCCCTGGGCGCCTGGCGCTTTGATGGTCCGCAATGGTCAGCGATGGCATGCAAATTCCTTGATTTTTCGGGGCAACTCTTCGACACAAGGCGGCGTTGGGCCATGGGACAGGCCAGCCAATGCCTCATCTCATCTCCATCCGGGCATGGCCACGAGCGGACTTCATTGACCTGACATGTGACGGCGTTACCGTCCCGCGGGCAAGGGACTCGATTGCGCCCGGCACACGGGGGCGCTCAAAAAAGAGGGGTAGAGACATGCAACTTTCGAACCTTTTGAGCACGGCGGCATTGGCTGCCCTGCTGGCCACTGGCGGCACCATGGCTGCCCAGGCCAACACCAACGCCGCCAGCCGCGAAACCGCGAGCAAGGAAAAGGCGCAGGAACTTGTCGACGCCATTCATGCCGTAAATCAGCCTGCTGATGAAAAGACCGTGGTGGCCATTGAGACCGCGGTGGAAGACGCAACACCTGCCAGCCCGGCCAAAGACACGCCCGAAAAGGCCGCCGCAGAGACCCCCCCCGCAGAGACCCCCCCCGCAGAGACCAAGGACGAAACCAAGGCCCCTGAAGCCGACACGTCCGATGCTGACGGCAAGGCGGATGAGGCCGATGCCGAAAAGACGGACGGTGCAGGCGCAGAGGACGGCGAAAAGACGACCATGGACCGCGCTCGTGAGGCCCTCGACGAGGCGAGCAAGGTCGTGTCCGAGAAGGCTGCCGAAGCCGTTGAAGCAGTGAAGAAGGCAACCGCGACCGCCGTCCAGAAGACCCGCGAAGCTTTTGGCGCCGATGACGATACTGATGATGACGACACTGAAGAAGACGCGGACAACTCTGCAGAGAAGACGGCCGATAAGACTGCGGAGGCCGCAGAGACGATGACGGAAAAGGCCCAGGAAGAGGCCCAGGACGCCGCAGATCCTGCCGAAGACGCAAAGGAAGAGGCTGAGGCTGCTGTAGAGGCTGAAGTCGTCGC
>CAYUYV010000047.1:12390-30792 GCA_964449455.1 uncultured Alphaproteobacteria bacterium
GGCGGAGGCCACCGAGACAAAGGCTGAAAAGACCGCCGACCCGGCGAAGGCTGCCGCTCCGGAGGCCGCAAAGGCAAAGGTCGACGAGAAGAAGGCAGAAGAAAAAAAGGGCGAAGAACCGGCCGCACAGCCAAAGACTGTCAAAGAGGACGACAAGCCTGAAACGGACGGCGCCAAAGAGGCCGCGGCGGATCATGGTGAACAGGGCGCCGATGCCAAGGCACAGGACTTCGCCCAGGGTGCCCAACCCTCCAGCGACGCCTGCACGCCGCCTGCCTCTGATGATCCGGCTACCTGGCTGTGCGAAAATCAGGGCAACACCTGCGCCACCAGCAATGCCGCCAAATGGGTCGCCCAGTCGGCCGAATATCAGGCGCTGGTCGCTCAGACCTTCCGCTTTGCCGGTCTGGAGGCCCGTGACCTTGCTCTGAAGCACAAGAGGGGCACCTGGGCCGTCGCCGTCGATCTCGATGAGACCGTCATCAGCAATGCCGCCTACACGGTGCAACGGGAACTGTGCGGCCGGGGCTACAGCCGTGAATCCTGGCACGACTGGTCAATGGCTGAGCAGGCGACACCCCTGCCCGGCGCCAAAGCCTTCATCACTCTCGTCTATCAGCTTGGTGGCCTCGTGGTCGGCGTGACCAATCGCCGGCAAGCCGAAGCCGAATACACCATGACGGTCATGGAGCGCCACAACCTGCCGATCGAATTCGTGCTCTATCGCGGTGACTCCGACAGCGCCACCGGTGAGAAGGAAGCGCGTTGGGCGACGGTGCCCTCCATGCTGGCCAAGAAAGGTCACAAGGGCGCGAAGATCGTGATGTGGATGGGTGATCAGATTACAGATTTCCCAAATCTCGACCAGAGCGTCTTTGCCAAGGACGGCAACATCAAGGGTCCATTCGGCACCAAATATATCGTTCTGCCGAACCCGATGTATGGCGAATGGGAACATTCCAAGTGACGACGCCCCGCCCAGGCCTCAAGCCTGGGCACCCCTGAAGACCTTGCCCTGCGGAAGAAACCTTCCGGAGGGCTTTTGTTTGCTTACGGAACGATGGGCTTGCCGTCAGCCATTTCGACAAGCCCCCAGGGATTGCCGGCAGGATCGCGAAACAGGCCAAGCACCACCACACCTGGCCGCTCAAAGCGGGGCGCATCCACGCTGCCGCCCGCCTCGACCACGCGCTTCAGCATATGCGTCACATCAGGCACACCGATATAGATCCGCGTTTCAGAGGGATCCTGGCGAATATTGCCGCCAAGGTCAGGCATGTTTCCCGGCATGAACGGGCCGGGATTGCCGGAAGGCCAGTCGAACACCGTCTCGAAAAAGCGTCGTAACTGCGTCTCATCCGGTCCTGCAATGTCAAAGAAAACAATGGGTGCGGACATCGGCTTCGCTCCATTTATTGTATTCTAAACACCATGGGCCCATTTTCAGGCTATCATCAGTGTGGCATCGAACCAAATCCGGTTCGAGCCCAGACAGTATGCATAGGGAGACCCAAGGCGTAGTTGAACTGACCAGTCAGGACCAGGACATTCGCGGCCTGCTGACCCAGGTCATTGCCGCTGAGGGATTTGCTCCGCCGTGCCTTTGGCATTGTGGCGGCGCTCGATCAAGAGGCCCGGATCACGACGCGGCTTGGCGGCGAAGGGGAAACCGTGACCTACCGGATCACCGCAGACGGTCCGGCACCAGGCCACCATATTTTTCATCTGTCGACGCCCGTGCGCCATTGGTGGGACAATGTGGTCCATGCCTGCGCCACCTTCCAGCCCTTTGCCCATGAGGATGCCGTTGATCCGTGGTGTGAGCGTCATCACCTGCCGCGCGGCGCCGTAATGAGCCTGCCGGACCTGTGGGATTTCGCCCAGGACTGGTATGGTGACTATGTGAAAGCGCCGTGGCGCAAGCGCTCGGGCGAGGATGTGCGCGCGCTGTTCGCCAAGCATGGCTTGACGGGATCGTTCTGGCAGATTTGATCCAGCTATGGGCGCCAAGACCGCTTCAGGCACAAAAAAAGGGCGCGCCCTTGGGACGCGCCCTCCCCCAAATCGTCAGATGACAGCTTACTTGCCGACCTTTGTCGGCAGCGCCGGTGCCTTTTTCAGGTCGACGGGCTTGTAGGCCTCAAGCTGCTTCATGATTTCGGCAATTGCCGCATCAAGCTGGCTGTCCTGCCCCTTATTCACGCCGATCGGATCGAGGGCCACCTCAATGTCAGGCGCGACACCCTCATTCTCGATGCGCCATTCCCCTTTCGGATTGTAGAAACGGAAATAGGGAACGACCAGACGGCCGCCATCGATAAACGCCGGATTGACCGCAATCCCGATAAGGCCGCCCCAGGTGCGGGTGCCAATGAGGGTCCCAAGCTCCATGGCGCTGAAGGCATAGGGCAGGAAGTCACCGCCAGACCCTGCATCCTGGTCGATCAGCATGACCTTCGGCCCGTAAATGGCACCGCCCGGCGTGTTGAAGATCATGCCGTCCCGGTCCCTCCAGCCCGACAAATAGGTCCGGCTGAGCACATCCGTGATGTAGTTCGCAGCCTGACCACCGCCATTGCTGCGTTCGTCGAGGATGATGGCTTCCCGGTCGGCCTGGGCGAAGAAGAACCGGTTGAAGAAGCGATATCCGGCACCACCCGTGTTCGGCAGATAGGCATACCCCACCTTGCCGCCGGTCTTGCGGTCCACATAGTCCCGGTTCCGTTCGATCCAGGCCCAAAGGCGCAGTGCCCCTTCATTGCGGGTCGGCTCCACAATGCGGTCTTTACTGTCCTTGCCGTCGGGTGTGGCACTGACGGTCAGGGTGACCTGCTCGCCCACGGTGCCTTCCATGGCCTGGTAGATATTGTCCGCCCCCGTCAGGGACCGACCATTCACCGCCAGGATATAATCGCCTTCCTTGACGCCGATGCCAGGGGCGGCCAACGGTGCTTTCAGGAACGGGTTCCAGTTCTCACCTGTGAAGATCGTCTTGATGCGGTATTTGCCGTTCTCGACCCGCAGATCCGCGCCAAGGAGACCGACGGGCACGGCGTCTTCTTCATGGACGTCACCGCCGCCCAGGCGGTTATGGCCGACTTGCATTTCCGCGATCATCTGGACCATGAGATGGTTCAGATCCTCCCGCCGCCCCACATGGGCCAGCAGCGGCTTGTAGCGGTCATGCACCGCTTGCCAATCCAGGCCATGCATGTTTTCGGCATAGAAGAACTGCTCTTCCATCCGCCAGGCGTCATAGAAGATCTGCGCCCATTCCGCACGCGGATCGACATAGGTCTTCATGTCTTTGGTGTTCAGAGGCTTGAGTTTGATATTGGCACCGGTTTTGCCAACCATCAGGCCTCTCGCCCCCTTGCGCACGAGCACATGGGATCCGTCATGGGACATGGCATAGCCCGTGACGCCGCGCTCGATGGTTTTGGTCTCCTGCTCCTTTGGATCAAAGCGCATCAGGCGGAAACCGGCGAAGGGATTGTCGCCCTGACGGAAGCGCGTGACGCCCGGCTGGGACCGCTGGATGAACAGCAGGCTGCCATCCTTGGCCACGTCAAGGCTGCCATAGTTCCGCTCGGACATGGGCAGGGCCACGATGCGATCGGAAAGGCCCTCAAGGTCGATCTTGGTGACGACCTCCTTGTCCTTTTTGCCCTTGCCGTCGCCTTCATGGCCATCGGCTTCGGACTCCGCTTCTTCGGCTTCCCAATCGGAGTAGTCTTCTCCTTCACCCTCTTCGGAGTCCTCTTCGAGGCCGATGCGGGCTTTCTTCTCCTCGTCCTCTTCGCCTTTTTCCTCCTCGACGGACTCATCGCCGGGCTTGGGCAACAGAGGTGATTTTCCATCAGCCGCCAGAACAGCCACATAGATGCCGGCACGCAGCGGACGTTCCTGGCTCGACATGTCGAGGCCAACAAGGCGCGGGCCGGAATTGGTCGAGGCCGTGAAATAGAGATATTTCCCGTCCTTGCTGAAAGCCGGCGATCCGATGTCGCCCATGCCATCGGAGACACGGGTCGATGTTCCGTCCTCCACATTATAGAGCATCAGGTCGCTGTAGAAATTCGCGCGGGTCTTCACATAGGCGATCCAGCCTCCGTCCGGCGACATGTTGGCGCTAAAGTCACCGCGGCGGTCAGCCGTTGCAATCTTGGTTTTCTTGCCCGTGTCAGCATCGATCGTGAAAAGGGACAGGTGATTGTCCTGATAAAGGATGTGCTGGCCCTTGCCGCCCCACTGGAGGAGGGTGTAGTAATCTGGACCAAGATCATAGGCCTTCTGCTCAGCCTTACCGGTCTGGTCCGTGATGACCAGGCGATGCTTGCCGCCCTTATCGGACAGATAGGCAATCGAGCCGCCCTTCGGCGACCACAGACCCGAGAACTCCCGGACACCATCCGTCTGCGTCAGATTACGCGTGGAGCCGTCCTTCACGGGCACGGTAAACACCTCGCCGCGGGCCGTGATGATCGCCCGCTTGCCGGTCGGGGACATGGCAATGAACTGAACCGTGTCCGAGGCGTCTTTCCAGGCGGGGCGGAGCTGGGGCAGGTCCGGCTTGATCGAAATCGACAAGGGGGTGACGGTTCCCGTCGCAGTATTGAGGGATTTGAGACGTCCGCCCACCTCATAAACGATGGTCTCGCCATGGGCATCGGCCGAACGGATGTCCCAGACGGTTTCTTCGGTCACCCTGGTGATCGTTCCATCCTCAGGGTCATATTTGAAGACGTTGAAAACCTTGTCGTCCCGGTCGGACAGGAAATAGACAGAGTCACCCACCCACATGGGCTCGATATCATTGACACGCGCGCCCGGAATGACGCTGACCGTTTTCTTGGCCGGCGTGTAGAGCGTGATTGAGGGCGTGGTGCCGCCGCGATAGCCCCGCCAGCCGGCCGAGCCGCCATAAAGGCCCGAATAGGCCGGGGGGAACGCCATATAGGCGAGCTGCTCGCCATCCGCTGACCAGGTACCGCGGAAGACGTTGGCCTCCATCACCTTTTCCGGCAGACCGCCCTTGAGATCGGCATGGTAGAGCTGCCCAGAGCGGCCGAACATGCGCTCGCGGGCCGACGAGAAGGCAACCTTCTTGCCATCATGGCTCCAGCCCGTCGCCGTATCCCGGCCTGGGTGATAGGTCAGGCGCTCGGGCTGCCCACCCTCAACAGCAATGACATAAACGTCCCAGTTGTCTCCGTAGTCCGCCGTAAAGGCGATCTTGGAGCCATCGGGCGAGAAATAGGGCTCCGTTTCGGACGCCGCGTCAGATGTCAAACGACGGGGCGCGCTGCCATCGCGATTGGCGACCCAGATATCACCGGCATAAACAAAGGCCAGATGCTTCTGCGACACCGTCGGCGTTTGCAGCAGCAGCGTTTCTTGTCCATCCGCGAGCGCCTTGCCCAATGGAAACGCCGCCAGAAGCGCCGCCGCGGCCGTGCTCCGCAACCAATTCCCAGCCATGACTAACCTCCCAATTTGAACCTCCGACCCCCGGAGATATTTTGGCCCGCCAGCTTACCCTGTCGGCAGCACCGTTAACATCAATGTCGGCTGCGGGCTTTGTCACAGACAACGAAAAAGGGAGGCGTCAGCCTCCCATTCCCGTCGCTCTTTGACCGATACCGCTTCACACATGCACAGCGGTCACGCAAAGGTGAACATGTCCGTGTCCATCAGGAGCAGATCCTCGACAGCGACGAACTCAAGCTCATCGCCCTCCAGAACCGGTGCCAGGGCGTTGCCGCCGGCAACCGCCACGACCTCGGAGGGCTCCGTTTCAGCCGGGCTTTCAGACGACGCCGAGGCGAAGGTGAACATGTCGGCATCGTTGTCCAGATCATCCAGGGGATCGCGGTCGACAAAGCCGATGCTCAGAAGATCCGCATCAAAACCAGCGCCCTGAACCTGAACATTGACGTTCAGGGTGGTCCCGACCTCCCGCGTGCGCACAAAGCCCACATCCTCCGTTGAGAAGGTGCCGGTGTCCCGATCAAATTCGATGGGTGCACTGAAACCATTCAGCCAGCCGGCCGAGAAGCTTGCGCCTTCAACATTGTAGTCGATGTCGAGGGTGAAGCGCTCCACCGAGTCACCCTTGATCACATCGTCCGTGAGGGTCACTTCAAGACTCACATTGAAGCCGCCGGTGCCGCGCTGCTCGCTGAACCAGTCATTGACCCGGAGCACTTCAAAGTCCGGCTCCGGCGCAGTGAGGTTCAGGCCGAGAATCAACGGGTCGTGGTCGGACGAACGGAATGGATCCGGGGCAAAGAAGTCATCGATCTGGCTCTGGGGCTTGAACTCGAGATTGTAGTCGAGGGCTGAAGCTTCATCCGCATTGATGTGCCATTCAGCTGCACCGGTGACCTGGGACGCCAGCGTGCTGTTCGCCAGTGCGTAGTCGAGCGCACCAAAGGTCTGGGCCTGGGGCGCCAGATCAAGATCAACCGGGAAGCCGAAGCTATAGGGGAACTCGCCTTCCGGGAGGAATTCCTCCACGAGGTCGTCATAGCCCTCATCCTTCAGGAAGGTGATCGGATCTTCCATGGCATAGGCATTGAGGTCGCCCAGGATCAGGAAATCGTCGTCGCCCGAACCGGTGGGGTCGGTGTCCAGCCAAGCGTCAAGGGCAATGGCGGCCTGGAGGCGGGCCTCATTGTTGTTGCCCGTGCCGTCGCCGATGCCCGTATTGTTCCCAAACGGACTGATCGAACCCTTCGACTTGAAGTGGTTGACGGCGACCGTGAAGGTTCCGCCGCCTTCAATATCCTCGAAAGTGGCGGCGAGCGGCGCGCGGCTGGTGCCCGAGCCGTCGAACACCGGATTGCCAAAGTCGAGCCCCAGCGCGGCAAGATCAGCATCTGTCAGGATCTCAACGGTCGTGCCGTGCGCGATGCGCACCGCATCCGCATCATAGATCAGGCCCACGGCAATGGCGTCCGTGCCAACAAAGGGAACGCCGGGATCGACATAGGCGTAGTTGGTTCCCGTCGCCGCGCTGAGCGCCTCAACGAGGGTGTCGATGGCATACAAGCCGTCCCCGTTCTGGTCGCCGCTAAATTCGTTTTCGAGTTCGATGAGGCCAACCACATCCGCGTCGACTTCGGAGAGCGTTGCAATCAGCTTGCTGAGCTGGCGCTCGAACTCCACAAGGTCGGGCACATAATCCGGATCGCCGGGCTCAAGCCCCTCGCCGTCAAAATTCCGGTCATTGGCACCGCGCGGCTCCAGATTGTTCGGACCGGCACTCTGCGGATTGTTGTTTTGCGACCGCTCGTCATCCAGCGTGGTGAAGAAGTTCAGCACATTGAATGCTGCCACCGTGACCGAGCCGCCGACCTCAGGTGCGGTGTCTTCGCGCGGGTTGGTGTCGACAAAGGCCGGCGTTTCGGTCGGGATGAGGCGGTAGGTCTCGTCGCCGAAGCCGCCGGAGCCCCGGGAGAACCGCAGCACACCCGTGAGGCCCTCCACCGTGTCGCCGGCGCTCAAGGCATCACCGGCGTCGAACTGGCCCGGGATATTGCCGCTCTCGCCGGCAATCTCGAAGGGGATCGTGGCCGGGTTCTGGACCGTGGAACCATCGTCCAGGACGAGGGTTTGTCTCACCTGCTGGTCGATAAAGGCGGAGAAGCCTTCGACGCTCGGCGCGTTGGCCTGGGTGTAGACCTCCGTGAAACCGCCGGCATTCAACCCGATATCGCCAAAGCGGCCGAGGGTGAAAAGGTCGCTAACCGTCATCTCCTGGGGCACATTGATCAGCATGCCCTCATAGGCCTCAAGGTCAGCGATACGCTCGCCGTCGGAGTTGGTCGTGATCCCGGCCACCGGGAAGACGATTTCGGCCGCTGTCGGCAGGGCATTTTCGCTGCTGACCAGCTCGACCGCCGTGACGCTGGAGATCTGGGTCTCACCGAAAAACTCGTTGACGGTGCCGGTCACACGGACCAGGTCGCCCACGGAAACATCCGCGCTGCTGAACACGAAAATGCCTTCCGAAGTCAGATCATTCTCGTCGCTGTCGACATCTTCTTCCTGGATGAAGAAGCCACGCAGATTGCCATCGCCCACATTGTTGACCGAGGTCACCACGGCCTCAACGAGGACAGTCGCGCCCACCAGGGTGCTGGTGCGTCCTTCCCCTTGGATCTCTGAGATGAGCCGCGGCTCCGGACTGACCACATCGCCCGTGCCGGCCGTGGGCGTGTAAGCCGCGTTTGAGGAGAAGGAATGGAGCTCGAAGTCACCGCTGCCTTCAGGATCCCGGAAACCGCCGGGGGCCAGAAAGATTCCATCAGGGCCAAGCACATTCGCCGAATAGATGATCGGGTTGTCGTCATCAATGAGAGCAACGCTGTCAATGATCTCTGTCCACAGAGGATTATCAATGACGCCGTCATTGTCGCTGTCGATGTCGTCACCATCAGCGCCCGACAGGTCCCGGACCAGAAGATAAGTCTGGGAGGCATTGGTCAATGTGTTGTTGGCGAACTGAAGATTGCCGACGACCCCAAGGGCGCTCTCGGCGACAGGGCTTGCAGCCAGGAAAAAGCCATTATCGCCGATCGAGAAGCCGCTCAGGTCGATGACAGTGTCAATTTCGCCGCCGCTGCGCACTTCGACGAGGGACACACCATCAAGGCTGGTGCCCGCTTCCGCAATCAGCTCGACGAATTCCTGGTCATCCCCCGTTGTCGACACGACGATTTCGTTGATCAGCAGAGGCTGGACCGGGAACACGCCAGCCGTCGGCGTGTAGGCGTCGTTTGACGAGAATTCGTGGATCTGGAAGGCGCCGGTTATGTCCGGTGCGCGGAACGCGCCGGGTGCCAGGAACGGGCCGTCCGGACCCACGACATTGGCGCTGTAGACGAGCGGATTGTCGTCATCGATCAACGCAATGTCATCGACGATGGCCGTCCAAGGTGTCGCGTCGATCGTTCCGTCATTGTCCGTGTCAATATCGTCTCCCGACATGCCCGAAAAGCCTTCGACCAGCAGATAGGTCTGGGAGGCATTGGTGAAGGTGTTGTTGTTGATCTGGAAATTGCCGATGACACCCAGCTGCGCTTCGGCTTCCGGGCTGGTGCCCAGCAGGAAGCCATTCTCGCCAAGGCTCAAGCCCGTCAGATCAATAATGGTATCGATTTCGCCGCCATTGCGCACTTCAAGAAGGCTGAGCCCGTCAAAGGACTCTCCAGGCGTTCCGGCGAACTCGATAAATTCCCGGTCATCGCCGGAGGTGGAGACCACAATTTCATTGATGACGATGTCCGGACCGGACGACGCGACTGTGCCTGCCGTCGGGGTGTAGAGATCCGTGCTGGAGAAATCGTGGATCTGGAACGGGCCGGTCCCCTCCGGATCCCGGAATCCGCCAGGGGCGAGGAAGCTGCCGTCCGGACCAACCACATCCTCAGAATAGACCAGGGGATTATCGTTATCGATGAATGCGACGCTGTCGGAGATTGCTGTCCACAGGATGGTATCCACCACACCGTCATTGTCCGTGTCGATATCGTCTCCGGACATGCCCGAAAAGCCTTCGACCAGCAGATAGGTCTGGGAGGCATTGGTGAAGGTGTTGTTGTTGATCTGGAAGTTGCCCGTCACACCCAGAACGCTTTCGGCGACCGGGCTGGTGCCGAGCAGAAAGCCGTTATCGCCAATGGTCAGGCCGGCAAGATCAAGAACCGTGTCGATCTGACCGCCATTACGCACTTCCAGAAGGGAAAAGCCGTCCAGGGACTGGCCCGGTGTGCCGACAAACTCAACAAATTCGCGGTCATCGCCGGTGGTGCTCACCACCATTTCGTTGATGATGACGTCACCGGTTTCGGAGGGCGTGCCGCCGGTGACCGTGAAGGATCCGCCGGGCACGGTGATCGGCTCGTCTTGGCCAACCAGGGGGCTGTTGCTACCGGTCCAGTTGGCCGCATTGGCAATCGCCGCGAGCAGTTCTTCGCGGGTGCCGGTGGTTACCGACCCTGTATAGCTTGAATTATCAAATTCGCTTTCAGCGCCGGCGGCTGCGCCAACGGCCACGGCGGTCATGCCGACGACAAGGCCCGGCGGCAGAGCGGACTGGTTGGCATCATCCGCGCCTGTTTGGAATTGAGTCGAATTCGTCTGAACCGCAAACAAGAAGGTTGGGTTTGCGGTTGTGCCTTGATAGGCAAAAACCTGATCTCCAGAGGTCGCAAGCGCAAAGCCAGGATCGACTTCCGTGAAGGCACCACTGATACCGGTGAAGGCAATGATGGTCCCGGCAGGCACCAGATCCGGCGCTGTCCAGGCCACGATTCCTTCATTCAGACGGAAGGTCCCATCATCGAACACGCCATTGTCGGTGAAGAAAATCTGCTCTCCAGCCGGAATATCCGTAAGCGCCACAAAACTGAACGCATCCGGCGTGTCCGACTGCACCCCGATGATCGCGATATCGCCCGCCTGAAGTGTCATAGCCCGCCCTTCCAGAATGATGAGAATTTTGCCTTGAGATGGGCGCGCACCACAACCAGCGCGTGTCGCCTTTCGGGAATTGAAGACACGTCGGCTGGGCGAAGGCCCTCAAAACGAACCAACGTTAACGAAATACGCCCGTTATGTGACAGCGGGATAACAACCCGGATTCGGGGCTGTTCTGCGTATCGAGCCCCGTCCAACAGTGGCCCAACCAACAGTGGCCCAACCCGGCGTGTCGATCCTGTCGATCAGCCTGTTTTGCCGATCAACCGCACGGCGGCGCCGCCGCCCGGCGCGAGCGGCAGGGTCAGGACGTCACTGGCGCCCAATCCGTCCCAGCGCTCAATGGTGATGGGATAGGGGTTCGTGTCGTAATCGGCGCCCTCCCCGTCCCGGTAGATTTCGGCCGTGTAGGTCTGGTCCGGGTCCAGAAAATCGAGGGGTACGGTAATCGTCCGGGCGTCCTCATTGGTCAGGGCACCGAGATACCAGTCCGCCCCGCCCCGGTCCTTCCGGGCCATGACGACATAGTCCCCGATCTCTCCGGCCAATGCCTTGCTGTCTTCCCAATCCGTGGGCACATCTTTAATGAACTGGAATGCCTCGGGGCGTGCCTCATAGTTCTCTGGCAGGTCAGCCGCCATTTGGATCGGGCTGTACAGCACCACATAGAGGGCCAGTTGCTTGGCAAGGGTCGTTTCGATGCGGCTGCGCTTATCGTGGCGCTTCAGGTCCGGACTGATGGGATCGCGTTCATTTGGACGCAGATCAAAAATCCCCGGGGTGAAGTCCATGGGCCCTGAGAGCATGCGCGTGAAGGGCAAAATCGCCGTGTGAGAGGGCGGATTGGGCGGAAGGCCCCAGGCATTGTATTCCTGGCCCCGCGCCCCTTCCCGGGACAGCCAGTTGGGATAGGTCCGCCGCAGGCCCGTATCCTTCACGGGCTCATGGGCATTGATGCTGATCTTCCGCTTGGCCGCTTCCCGCAAGACATGGAGGTGATGGTTCACCAGAACCTGGCCGTCATGCCATTCATAGCGGGCAATGCCGTCCGGCCCCACCCGTTTGATGCCCCCCGCATCGGCCACATAGCCCGTCTTGACCTGGCGCACGCCCAGACGGCCATAAAGGTCAAATGCCTCCGCAAGCTGATTTTCGTAGTTGGTGATATTCCCGGAGGTCTCGTGGTGACCGATCAGCCGCACGCCCTTCTCCCGGGCATAGGCGGTTACAGCCTCGATATCGAAATCGGGATAGGCTTCAGTGAAGGAAAACACATCGCCATTGTTGTACCAGTCCCCGTCCCAACCGATATTCCAACCTTCCACCAACACGCCGGCAAAGCCATGCTCGGCGGCAAAGTCGATATAGCGTTTGGCTTCCTGCGTTGTCGCACAATGCTTGACGTCCGTCCCCCAATTGCAGTCCTTGATATGCATGGCCCACCAGATGCCGATATAGCGTCCCGGCTCGACCCAGGACACATCCCCCAAGGCATTGGGCTCATTGAGGTTCAAAATGAGATCTGAGTTGATGAGGCCGGCCGCATCCGGTGCGATCTGAATGGTTCGCCAGGGTGTTTTAAAGGGGCCAGTCTTTCGCACCTTCGCTCCGTCAAACCAGGGCGCCAGCTCCGCCTCGAAGACACCAGGCCGGGTCTGCCCCAAAGACATGCCCGCATAATCGACCAGGGCCGCCTCGTGAATGCTCACATGCACACCGCTGTCCATGCGCAGGGTCATGGGCGTGTGGGCGCGCTCAACCTCGGAAACCGGTGTTTCCCTGTACAGATATTCATAGCGGTTCCACCCACCCGACGGGATCCACCACACGGTGGCCGTCTCCGGAACCCGGAATTCCGTCAGCTCATCAACGATTGCCGATGGACCGGTGATGCCCGCCTGTTCGTCCACCTCATATCGCAGGGCCACACCGTCGTTGAATACCCGGAAAACCACCTGGAAAGTGCGTTTTGGCCCCGTCGTGGACGCAAAGGTGACCGTCAGTTCCCCATAGGCATCCTCGACCACACGCCGCTCGCCCCAGGGCTGTTGCCAAGTGCCCCGATTTTGCCGGTCCGTCGCGGCCTGGAGGCGGAAGCCTTGATCAAGACCATGGTGTCCTTGAAATCGCAAGCCCAAATAGGAGGTGTCGATGATTTTTTGATCAGCATAGTGAACTTCATAGGACGGGCGCCCCCCGTCAACGCTCACGACAAGGTCAATACGCCCGTCCGGTGACTGAGCGCCCATAGCACTATCCGACGGCTGCCTCAAATCCAGATCGATCTGGCCAAGGCAAGTGTCCCATGGAGCAAAGACCAGAGTGAATGCCGTCAGGACCAAGACTGGAGCCGTCAGAATCCGTTTCATGGCGCGTGTCCTCTCTCGGTGTTTGTCTTTATGGATCAGCCCAGAAGAGAAAGACCCCGGACTGCGCGATGCGGTCCGGGGCAAGTCAGTGGGGAAATCAAATGGCCACGGAGATGGGACCCCGCGACGCCGTCAATAGGTGTAGCTCGCACCGAGGAAGAAGACCCGGCCGAATTGCTGGCGAGTGCCGGTCTGGGCCTCGGCCGCAAAGAAGGTCGTCACTGGCTCATCGGTCAGGTTGTTGACCTGGAACAGCAAGGTGAGACCCGCCAGGGAACTGTCCGGCGCAAAATCATAGGACGCCTGATAGTCCAGCACCAATTCGGCAGCCGTAAGCGGAAGCTGGGCGTTCACCCCGATCTGCGGCGAGACGAATTCGGAGCGATAGCGCAAACCGAGACGGTTCTGGAAGCCACCCTTCTCATAGTAGATCGTGCCGTTGAAGACGTGATCGGAGAGACCCGGGAGTGGCAGCGTGACATCGACACCGCTATTGCCCGTGGTGAAATCGATGATGCTGTCTGTGTAGGAATAGTTCAGCACCACGCCAAGGCCATCAAAGGGCGCCGGCAGGAAATCGAAGAGCTGGCTGTAGGCAACCTCGATCCCCCAGACATAACCGCCCTCGCCATTGATGGGACCACCAAAGGGACCAACAAAAGTCGTGAGCTGATTGAAATTCGGCTCCGCCTGGAGCACCGGCACGAAGCCGGCTTCTTCGAAGTCAAATTGCGGATTGTTCTGGGAAACAATGAAGTTCACCAGATCCTTATAGAACGCCGCGACCGTGAAAATGCCGCCATTGTCGAAATAGCGTTCATAGGACAAATCAACATTGTTCGACAGGAAAGGCAGAAGGAACGGGTTACCGGAGCCGCCGCCCGTCGGGAAGCCACCGGAGTCGATGCTGACATTCAACCCGCTTCCCAGATCAAGAAGCGGCGGCCGGGCAATGGCCCGCGAGGCACCCACGCGCAGCTGATCCCGCTCCGACAGCAGGAACACGAGGTTACCGGCCGGCAGAACCCGGACGAAGTTCTGGCCGCCACCACTGGCAAGCGGACTGGTCGGGTCTTCGGTCGCAAGCTGATTAATGCTCACCTGGTTCGTCTGGACAATCCGGATCCCCATATTGCCCAGCACTTCAATGCCGAACAGGGTCGTCTCGATATTGCCCTGGATATAGCCGGCCCACACATCTTCTTCGATCAGGAAGCTTTCCGAGCGCGTAAAGGCCTGGTCCTGGTTGAGCGTGATTGGTCCGACCACACCCTCCACCACGGCGCGCGGATCCGGGACCACGATATAGCAGGGGAAGCCCGCATCGGCATAATCGCCCGCGAAACACTCAATGGAGGAGTTGCTGTCATCAAGAGCGATGGGATCGAAGAAATTGGCGGCGAACTGGAAGAAGCCGGCGTCATTGCCAAAATCATTCGATGTCCGCGTTTGGGTCGCTTCCCGGGTCGAGTAGCGCACACCCACTTCAACGGAGCGGAAGAAGGGGTCATCATCCAGGAAATATTCGACTTCACCCTCAACGGCGAACAGCTCGTCCTCGTTCTCGAAGGGAAAGGCACCGAACCGGCTCAAGCGATAGAGCGAGCGGTCTGTGAAGTCATTGGCGAAAGCAACAGTCGGAATGTCCGTGCCGTTGAGCTGGTAGAACACTTCCTGGTCCGTGCCGATCACCGCGGTGGCCGGCGCGTTGTTGCTGACACCCGGAACACCATCGAACCCGACAATGGGAAGGATGGCTGAAACCTCGTTTGTAAACGAACTTTCCGCACGCGAATAGGTGAAGTCCACCATAGTCCGGATGCGGTCATTCTGGAATTCGGCCTTAGAGCCGATCGAGATCAGCTCGTCCTCGTCGCGGTTGTCATCATTGATGCCCTGGAAGGTCAGCCCAAAGCCCCCGCCCGCAGTCGGCGCGCCTGTGTTGCGGCGAAATGTTCCGCCCACGATGGCATTGCCGGCGAAAATCGGATCGGTGACTGTCGTATTGCCGGGCACCTCCTGGGGACCGATAACGCGGATACCGCGGCCGATCTCTTCAGTCTCGAAGCGGGAGTAATAGGCATCGACTTCGAAGGTGAAGGTTTCAGTCGGCTGCCATTGGACGGTGCCGATGAGGCCGTCCCGCGTGTCCGTGCCGCCCGCTTCCTCGGTCTCGAAGCCGAAGGTCACATTATCCGGCTGGCCGTCGGCGTTCAGGTCCCGATTGGGCACCTGGTTGCCATTTTCGTCCGTGAAGAAACTGCCACGCTGATAGTCGAAGCCGACAAAGCGGGTCGCGACATTGGGCTGCTCCAGACGGGCATAGCCGATGGCAATGCCCAGCGTGTCATTGAGAAATTGGTCCACATAGGACAGGCTGACCCGGTAGCCGAAATCATCAGCATCAAAAATTTCGTCAGCCCGATCATTGTAAATCCCGCGGGCATTGACATTGAAGGTCCGGCCGTCCCGCTCCAGTGGGCGCACCGTCTTCAATTCCACGGTGCCGGCAAGGCCGCCTTCGATGAGCGACGCCTTGGGCGACTTGTAAACATCGGCCCCGGAGATCAGTTCGGACGGAAACTGCTCGAATTCGATGGAGCGATTGCCGTTGGGTGTGACCTGCTCGCGACCATTCAGGGTGGAGAAGGTCAGCGACTGACTGAGACCGCGAATATTGATGGCGCTTGACTGGCCGCTCACCCGCTGTGAGGAAATACCCGGCAGGCGGGCCAGCGCTTCAGCGATGGAGATATCCGGCAGTCGGCCAATATCCTCGGCCGTGATGGACTCAATCACCGTGTCCGCGCGCCGCTTGTTCTCGATGGCATTCTGCAACGAAGCCCGGAACCCCCGCACGATGATCTGTTCTTCATCGCCGCCTCCCTCCGGCACCACCGCGGGCGTGTCATCACCGGCGGTGACATCCACATCATCCTCCGTCTGGGCCGGCTCTTGCGCCTGAGCGCCGGCCGGTGCGGCGATGCTCACCGCAAGGCTCAAGGCCAGGCCCGCGCAGCCCAGCATCAGGCCAGCACGCAGATCATCCATAAAATGCGTCATGGTGTTCTCCCCTCGGAACAGGCCGTCGATGAGCAACCGACCCGTCATTCCGTTTCCCGTGCCGCCATGCGGTTCACCGCTTTGCAGCTTTATTGTCACACGGACGGTCGTGCCGCCCGGCCCCGTGCCGGCGTGGCTTTGCGGCCAGCCGGCGCTTGGCTTGCGCGCCTGTATTCGAATGACATCCACACCACACGGTGCCACCCAATGCGCAGGCGCGCCCCAACCGTGTCAAAAGTGTGAAAATTTTTTGCGCTTTTGGCAAGCCGCATTTGCGAAAAAGACTGTGATCAGCCACTCCCTCACCAGGGCATCACTGCGGGCCACGGCGAGGTAAATCCCCTTATTTTCCAACTGCTTGTGAACGTATCCAGCGTGTTGGACGCAGGCTCGCGGGGGCTTTGATTGGGCCATTGTAAATTTTTACAAAAGCGCCCAGTGTGCGCGGCTCAGTGTGTGCGTCAAACACAACGCAAACGGTTTCAGCGTTTAAGGGAGTGCCTCCATGGCCGGCCAGTGCACAAAGACCCAACCCCAGGACCCCCACCAGACACTTCGCGTGCAAATCCACCGGGCGGCAATCGGAGCAATCGCCCTTGCAGCCAGCCTGATCCTGGCACAGCCGGCCACAGCTACAGCGCCTCAGCCGAGGGATACAAAAGCCCCGGTCAGCCTTGACCGTCCGCCTGAGGATGAAATCGTCTATTTTGTCCTGCCAGACCGTTTCGACAATGCGGACCTTTCGAATGACACAGGGGGGTGGCCCGGCGGACGGCTGGAGCACGGCTTTGATCCGACCCACAAAGGGTTTTACCATGGCGGCGACCTTAAGGGCCTCACCCGCCGCTTGGACTATATTAAGGGTCTGGGGGCCACAGCGATTTGGCTCGGCCCCATCTACAAGAACAAGCCGGTCCAAGGTCCTCCGGGAGAGGAAACCGCCGGCTATCACGGCTATTGGATCACAGACTTTACCCAAGTCGATCCCCATTTCGGAACCAATGCGGACTTAAAGGCCTTTGTCGATGGCGCCCATGCCCGGGGCATGAAGGTCTTTCTCGACATCATCACCAATCACACGGCCGATGTGATCGCCTACCGGGAATGTCACGATCCGAACTATGAGGGGCCAGACCGTCTGGAAGAAGGCTGCCCCTATCGCTCCAAGGCTGCTTATCCCTTTACGACCCGCGGCGATGCGAAGGCTGCGCCCATCAATGGGGGCTTTCTGGGCGACGCACCTGCCCATCAGACGGCAGAGAACTTTGCGAACCTGACCCGGCCGGACTATGCCTACACGCCCTTTGTCCCAAAGGCAGAACAGAATGTGAAGGTGCCGGCCTGGCTCAATCAGGTGCGCTATTATCACAATCGGGGCGAGACCACATTCGAAGGTGAAAATTCCCTATACGGTGATTTCGCCGGCCTTGATGATCTCATGACGGAGGACCCTGCGGTCGTCCAGGGGTTCATCGACATTTTCAAGACCTGGATTACGACTTTCCGCGTTGATGGCTTTCGGATCGATACAGCGCGGCACGTCAATCCATCCTTCTGGCGCAGCTTTTTGCCGGCAATGAAAGCCCATGCGGATGCCGAAGGCATCGCGAATTTTTATATTTTTGGCGAGGTCTATGATCCCGATCCCGCCGGTCTGGCCCGGGCGACCCGGGTCGATGCCTTCCCCACGGTCCTTGATTTTGCGTTCCAGAATGCTGCGGCCCAGGTGATCGTAGCCGGCGCCCCGACAGCTCGTTTCGACGCGCTTTACCGGGCGGACGCCCTTTATGAGGGCGGTGAGGCGACGGCACGGCGCCTGCCCATTTTTCTCGGCAATCACGACATGGGACGCCTGGCCGGTTTCCTGCGCCAGGCCCATCCGCAAATGCCGGATGCGGACCTCATCCGCCGGTTGAGGCTTGCCCATGCCCTGATGATCTTCGCCCGCGGTGTTCCGGTGATCTATTACGGTGATGAACAAGGCTTCGTCAGTGACGGGAACGACCAGGATGCCCGGGAAGACATGTTCCCCAGCCGGGTCGCGATATACAATGACAATGACCTTGCAGGCACGGACGCAACGACCGCCGCCGACAATTTTGATACGGACCACCCCCTCTACCAGGCCATAGCCGAGATGGCGGCCCTTTATCACAGCCACGCCCCCTTACGCCGGGGCCGGCAGGTCTTGCGCCTGACCGAGCAGGACGGCGGCCTTTTCGCGTTTTCTCGCATTGATGAGCAGACCGGTACGGAGATCCTTGTTGTGCTGAATATGCGCGAGATGCCCCGCACCGCATCGGTTGAAGTGAATGCCCACTCCCGGACCTGGACCAGCCTGGCCGGAACCTGCGCGCCGCAGGTTGACGCCACGGCCAGCTATCCGGTCACGGTTTCAGGTCTCGACTACATCATCTGCAAAAGCGCACGAAACTAGTGTCGTGGATCAGAAGTCCGCATGAGAAGTCCCGGCACGTCCGTCTGC
>CAYUYV010000048.1:0-6021 GCA_964449455.1 uncultured Alphaproteobacteria bacterium
TGGCTCTTGGGTCAGGCATTCGCGACGGAGCCTGCCGATCATTCGGGCGAATTCCTGACCCGCCACACTAGTCATGCACCGAGTAGGGACATAAAGTCTGCCCGAAAACGGCGCCCCAAGACCGCGAGGCAGCCGTGTCTCCAGGGAAGAAACGGGACCATGACACTTTCAACGCTCGATTTTACCATTGTGGCGGGATACGCGCTCGCCCTCATCGCGATTGCGACCTTCGTCTCGCGAGAAAAGGCCGGTCACACCAAAGACACCCAGGACTATTTTCTGGCGAGCAAGGCCTTGCCCTGGTGGGCGGTCGGCGCGTCCTTGATCGCGGCCAATATCTCAGCGGAACAGATCATTGGCATGTCGGGCTCTGGCTATGTGGTGGGCCTTGCGATTTCTTCTTACGAATGGATGGCGGCGGCCACCTTGTTGATCGTGGGCAAGTTTTTTCTTCCGGTGTTTTTGAGGCGGGGCATTTACACAATGCCGCAATTCCTGGAGCAGCGCTTTGATGCCCGGGTCAAATTCGTGATGAGCCTGTTCTGGCTCGGCCTTTACACGTTCGTGAATCTCACTGCCATTCTTTGGCTCGGCGCGACGGCCATCCATGCACTGACGGATTGGCCCATTACGTATGGGTTGATTGGGCTTGCGCTCTTTGCCATTGCCTATTCGCTCTATGGCGGGCTTAAGGCTGTGGCGCTCACGGACATTATTCAGGTGGTGCTTCTTGTTTTTGGTGGTCTGCTGATCACCTGGATCACATTGAACATGGTGTCTGGGGGGGAGGGACCCATTGCAGGCTTCGGCATCCTGATCGACCGGGCACCGGACAAGTTCGACATGATCCTGTCCCGCGACAATCCGGAATATATCAACCTGCCGGGTCTTGGTGTCCTGATCGGCGGTATGTGGATGATGAATCTCAGCTATTGGGGGTTCAACCAGTATATCATCCAGCGGGCGCTCGCTGCACAGTCGGTTGACGAGGCCCAGAAGGGCATTGTCTTTGCGGCTTTTCTGAAGCTGCTCATGCCCCTGATCATCGTGGTGCCGGGGATTGCCGCGTTTCTTCTGTCACAGGATCCTGCATCGGGGGTCAGTGTGGCCCGGCCCGACGCTGCTTATCCAAGCGTCATGGCGCTGGCGCCGGAAGGTATTCGCGGGCTGATCTTCGCGGCACTGATCGCGGCGATCGTCTCATCGCTCGGCTCTATGATGAATTCGATTTCCACGATCTTCACCCTGGATGTCTACCGGCCGCTCCACAACAATCTGGATAGTGAGCACCGGCTTGTTCAGGTGGGCCGTCTTGCCAGCCTCACAGCCATGGGGATCGCCGTGGTCGTTGCCCAGCCGCTTTTGGGCAATTTTCCGCAGGCGTTCCAATATATCCAGGAGTTCACCGGCTTCTTCACGCCTGGCATTTGTGCCATCTTCATCCTGGGCATCTTCTGGAAAGGAGCGACGGCCAATGGGGCCCTGCTCGCGGCCCTGGGCTCCTTTGGACTTTCCTTCGCGGCAAAGCTGCTGGCTCCGCAAATTCCGTTCATGGACCGGGTGCTTTACGTGTTCATCGCCTGCTGCGCGATCATCATCATTTTGGGTCTGATCGAACGCAAACCACAGCCGGGCGCGGTTGACCTTGCCGATGTGGATTTCAAGACCTCGACCGGTTATTGGCTCGGCTCGGCTGTCGTCGTCGCGGTACTTGTTCTTCTCTACACGCTCTTTTGGTGACGATGGCGCCATGCCAAGCAAGGGGGCGGAGCCCAAGGGACCATCCAAGCCGCGTCATTGTCTGTGGCAATGGCGCGTGAGGGAGGCGGGCCGCCGATCCGCATGCCGTGTCGCCGGGTCACGCCGCAGCCGGTTGGGCGGGGGACGGATAGAGTTCGTCAAGGGGTATGGACCGTCCGTCATCCTGCACAATGCGGACATGGTGCCGGCGCAGGCGCCGGGGCTCGTGGACGCCGCAGGAATGGGCGATTGTCTCCACTTCGTGGACGAGTTCCTTACAGTAATTGGCAACCCGAACGGCCTTGTCGCGCGGATCAAGCCCTGCCTGCAGGCGTTTGTCGTGGGTGGTGACGCCTGTTGGGCAGGTGTTCTTGTTGCATTTCAGGGCCTGGATGCATCCGAGGGCAAACATGAACCCACGGGCTGAAACGACCGAGTCGGCGCCTGCGCACAGGGCCCAGGCCACATTGGCTGGCGTCACCAGCTTACCGGAGCACACCAGCCGTACCCGCTCCTTGAGTCCGGCTTTGCGCAGAATATCAGCCACGAGCGGCAGAGATTCCCGCAGGGGCAGGCCCACATTGTCCATCAAAGGCATGGGCGCCGCACCCGTTCCGCCATCGCCGCCATCAATGGTGATGAAGTCTGGCGCACTCTCGATACCCCGGGCATGGATCGCATCACACAGCCGCTCCAGCCAGCCATAGGCGCCCACAACTGTCTTGAAGCCGACAGGTTTGCCCGTGATGGTCCGCACCCGGTCGATGAAATCGAGGAGATCCTCCACGGAGTCGATTTCCGGATGGCGGTTGGGCGAGATGGAGTCGGCCCCTTCAGGAATGCCCCGGATGGCCGCGATTTCCGGCGTCACTTTCTCGCCGGGCAGAATGCCGCCCTTGCCGGGTTTGGCGCCCTGGCTGAGCTTGACTTCGAACATCTTCACGGTCTCATGGGCGGCCACGGCGCGCAGCTTGTCCTCATCGAGCTGTCCATCCTCCGTGCGCACCCCATATTTGGCTGTACCGATCTGGAAGACGATGTCTGCCCGGCCTTCCAGGTGATAAGGGGAAAGGGCCCCTTCGCCGGTGTTAAGCCAGCAGCCGGCCATGCGTGCCCCGTTGGACAGGGCGAGCGTCGCAGGCCGGGAAATCGCGCCATAGCTCATGCCCGAAATATTGAAGATCGACCGGGACAGGAAGGGCTCCTTGCAATAGGGGCCGTAGAGAAGGGGTTCAGTCGCGGAGGCATCCGACTCAAGCGTCGGGAACGGACAATTCACGAAAATTGGGGTGCCCGGCACGCTCAGGGAGTTTGTGGAGCCGAAGGCGACCGTATTGTCATGGCGCTCCGATGCCCGGTCGACCCAGCCGCGCTCGGCCCGGTTGAAGGGCATCTCTTCGCGATCCATGGCAAAGAAATATTGGCGGAAGAACTCCCCCAGCGTGGAAAACACATAGCGCAAATGCCCAAGCACGGGATAATTGCGCAGGATTGCGTCCTTTTTTTGGGTCACATCGACAATGAATGTGACGAGAATGACGAGAACGACGAGACCCACGCCCAGGACGAAGAGGGCTGCGAGAAGATCGAGGATCCTTACGATCCAGTCGGGAAGCCATACCATGGCTGAGCGCTCCTTAAGCGGATCAAAAGATCACAGTGACGAGCACGCTGGCACGGGGTGATTGCCCGCAAAAGTGTCGCCCAGCCACCAATCATTTTGCTTCAGACGTGCACGCTATTCTGGTCCCGGAGGAGCCGAACAGGACAGGGGACCTGACCCGTGGCGCAAATCGTCCTGTTCTATCCTGACCCGCGCCACGTCTATGCCGCCCGGGGTCAGCCCATCTGTTCTCCGGACCGTTCGACGGCGCGCAGGAAGGCCGGGCGGGCGAGCTGGCGTTCAAGATAGGCCCCAAGGGTCGGATAGGGACCAAGTTCGCCGAGCCGGTGCGCGAGATTCACGATATAGGTGACTCCAATGTCCGGCGCTTGAAACTGGTCACCGAGTACAAAAGGGCGGTCCCCAATCTGATCCTGAATATAGGCCAGATGCTTGGCCACCTCGCCGGCGGCGAAAGCGTCGATCCTTTCGGGCCGCGGTCCTTCACCGCGCAGCATCAGCAGCTTCATCAGCAAGGGCGCAAAAGCCGAGCCTTCCGGATAGTGCAGCCACTGGGTGAACGTGGCAAAGGCTTTGACGTCGCTGCGGGGCGGGCTGAACCGGCCTTCCGTATCATAACGATCAAGCAGATAAGACGCGATGGCGCCGGACTCGGCGAGCTTGATATCGCCATCCTCGATCACAGGGGATTTGCCCAAAGGGTGGGCCGCCTTCAGATCATCTTGGGCCCGGCCGTTCTCGTCCCGAAGATAGATCTTCAGCTCATAGTCGAGCCCCATTTCCTCCAGAAGCCAGACCGTGAAGACGGCGCGGCCGACCCGCAAATGGTGGACCAGGATCATGGGTGTGCTCCTTTTTGATGGGGGGGGGCTTGATGGCATCATGTCGCCATGGCGAGCGCGATGGCCGACAGTCCTGCAATGACCGGGATGACCACGGTGATAACGCCGACATCCTTGTAGGCTTCCCGGTGAGTCAGTCTTGTAATCGTCAGCATGGCAATCACGGCGCCGCAATGGGGCAGGGAGTCGAACCCGCCCGCCGAGATGGCCACCAGCCGGTGCAGCTCCGCCGGATCAATTCCCATGGCGAGATAGGGGTCCGCCAGGGTGGCCATGAAGATCTGCAGGCCGCCGGAGGCCGAGCCCGTGATTCCAGATACGGTGCTGATGGCTGCGAACATGGAGAGCAGGGGCGGCACATCCGCCTCGACAACGCTTTGCGTGAACAATGCAAAGCCGGCCGTGTTGACCACGACGCCGCCGAAGCCGATCACCACGGAGGTCGCCATCAGGGGCGCAATGGCCTCTTCGGCGCCCCGTCCGAGTACGGAAAGCGGGGCACGGCGCACGGCAGGGAACAGGGCGACCGCAAGCAGGCAGCCCATCACCAGGGCTATGGAGGGCCACAGGATCGGCTGGGCTACGGCGAACTGGATCAAAGGCCATTGCGTGCCGACGCCGAACACGGTCAGCAATCGCGGGGCCAAAATGGTGGCGATCACCACCACAAGGGGCAGGACGGCGAGGGCCCAATGGGGCTGGTCGCGGCCAATGGCGGCAATGTCCGGGATGATCTCGCCCGGCGCTGGCACAAAGCCTTCGCCCCTGGCCTTTGCCCGTCTTTGTTCCCGTCCCAGATAGGCCATGCCCAGCACCAGCATGATGGCGCCCGCAAAAAGCCCAAGCCAGGCACCGGCAAAGAGGTCCGTGCCCAGAGCGACCGAGGGAATGACATTGTGGATCGACGGCGTGCCAGGCAGCGCCGTCAGCGTGAATGTTCCAGACCCGAGGGCCAGGGCGGCGCAGAACAGCCGCTTTGGAATATCCGCTTCCTTCAGAAGACGCAGACCGAGCGGGTACATGGCGAAAATGACCACGAACACCACAACGCCGCCATAGGTGAGCAGGGCCGTCGCGAACACGGTGATCAAAAGGGCGCGAGCGGTGCCAAGGGCGCGCAAAAGGGCCATGGCAATGCTCGTGGCCGCGTGGCTTTCGTCCATCACGCGTCCGAACATGGCTCCGGCCGCGAAGAGCAGGAAAAAGCGCCCCGCAAAGGCAAATGCCCCGAGATCCCCGAATGCGAAGGAGTCATTCAGCGTGGTCGCCAGGGGCATGCCATTCGTGACGATGACGATCAGGGAACAGAGAATTGCCGCCAGAATGATGTTAATGCCCCGCAAGGCGAGCCAGATGAGCAGTGCGAGCCCGCCGAACAGTCCTAAAAGGCCGATCATGGCCTCCTCCCGTGTTTTATCCTGGATGCCGCAAGGGCCCCGGTCATCCAAACGGTCCCTGGGCCGTCCGCTCTTTGATGGAAGTGTTTCAGGGATCTGGCTGCGGCGTCAACGAAGGCAGTGTTTCTGAGCACCAAGCTGTGGCAGGAGGGGGCGGTGGTTGGATGACATTGGGAAGGGACGTGATCCATGGGTTTTGGGTTTGGGCCGACGCAGCTTGTGGTGGTGTGTTCACTGCTCCTCGTCCTCGGGTCTGCGGCTGTGCAGGCGGGACAGGACGCCGATATCCTCCTGGAGCGCAAGGCGGAGACGGTGGCCGCGTCGGACGACGTCATCGGCATGGCCATGGCGGTGATCCGGGGCGGCGAGATTGTGTCGCTCCGCACATTCGGCCCGCGCGCGATGGGCGGCCCGCGCG